>NZ_VOXR01000008.1:0-109716 GCF_013420645.1 Acinetobacter sp. C15 | reverse complement strand
GGGTAATCATGCTGCCCGGGTCAGAACCATGATCCGGTTCGGTCAGACCAAAGCAGCCAATATATTCACCCGTAGCTAATTTTGGTAAATACTTCTGTTTTTGTTCTTCCGAGCCAAATTCATTAATCGGTACCATCACCAGCGAACTTTGTACACTGGCCATAGAACGGTAGCCTGAATCAACACGCTCAACTTCACGGGCAATCAGACCATAGCTGACATAATTTAAACCGGCACCGCCGTATTGCTCAGGAATGGTCGGGCCCAGCAAACCGAGCTCGCCCATTTCACGGAAAATGGTCGGATCGGTTTTTTCATGACGGAACTGTTCTAATACACGTGGCATCAGCTTGTCTTGACAATAGGCCGCAGCAGTATCACGGATCATGCGTTCTTCTGCAGTCAGCTGCTGCTCCAGCAGGAATGGGTCTTGCCAGTCAAATCTAATTTTTGTCATGTCTATCATCCTTTCTTATTTCGATTAAGCAGTCGCTTGTTTAATCATTTCACGTGCAATGATAATTTGCTGAATCTGGGTCGTTCCTTCATATAAACGGAATAAACGCACATCACGATAGAAACGTTCAATTGAATATTCGCTGATATAGCCGGCACCACCATGAATCTGCAAGCAGCGGTCAGCAACGCGGCCACACATTTCAGTGGCAAACATTTTGGCACATGAGGCTTCAACCGTGACATTCAGACCGGCATCACGCTTACGTGCTGCATCTAGCACCATACATTTGGCTGCATAAATTTCAGCTTTTGAGTCGGCTAACATACCCTGAATCAGCTGGAAATTTGCAATTGGCTGACCAAACTGTTTACGTTCCACCGCATAATTTAAGGCATCTTCCAGCATACGTTCTGCCATACCGACGCTATAGCCGGCAATATGCAAACGACCTTTGTCGAGTACACGCATGGCTGTCTTAAAGCCAACGCCTTCAACTCCACCAATCAGCTGATCTTTATGAACGCGGCAATTATCAAAAATTACGTCACAGGTATATGAACCATGCTGACCCATTTTTTTATCAATTTTGCCCAGACTTAAACCTGGCGTACCTGCTTCAACCAAGAAAGCTGAAATACCGCTGGCGCCTTTAATTTCCGGATTGGTACGCGCCATGACCGTGAAAGTGGTGGCACGTGGTGCATTGGTAATAAAACGTTTGGTTCCATTTAAAACGTAGTAATCACCATCTTTTACCGCACTGGTTTTTAAAGATGCTGCATCTGAACCAGAATCTGGCTCAGTCAAACAGAACGAGCCAATGATTTCACCCGTTGCATAACGTGGTAAATACTTTTGCTTTTGCTCTTCTGTACCATCAATTACGATACCGCTTGAACCAATACCATTGTTGGTACCAATTAAAGAGCGGAAAGCAGCAGAAGTCCGGCCCAGCTCCATCGCCACCAGAATTTCTTCTTCCATGGTGATGCCTAAACCGCCGTATTCTTCAGGAATGGTCAGACCGAACAGCCCCAGTTCTTTCATCTGATCAACAATGTGTTCAGGAATGGCATTATTTTCTTCTACTTCATGCTCGAGTGGAACGAGCTCGTTTTTCACAAAATCGCGAATCGTTGATAGAAGTTGATCAAGCATTTCTGGATCACGAATCATAGGAATCTCCGTTTTATCTGGTTTGGGTAAATTCCTTCACCCTTATTTTCATTTCGCAATACGAAATAAATAATCACAAAATTAAGATTTCAGCAAGAAATTTTATGAAAAAATTTATTTTTTCTATAAATAAGCAAATTTTTACTGAATTTCTGTTTTGATTAATATAGAATAAAATTTCATAATACGAAATTATTTCTTTAAAAATTTAAATTTAAGGATGAATATTAATCAGAAATGATTAAGGGACCATAAAATTAGGCACTAAACAATAAAATTCATTGCTTTATTGGAGGTTTTACTCTAAAAGTACAAACGTTACTTTTATCGTGTTATAAAAATTTATCGCAACCTGTTTGGCCGCGATACAGAATAAAAATCATTTATTTTTTGTGCAATTTATCAATATTTTATGTGTTTTATTTTGTATCGTGAAACTAAGTTGCTATCATATTCATTAATTTACTCTATTTATGCTGAACATGACAAAAAATAAAACAGGTGAAATCCTTAACTTTGATGAAATTCGCTTGGATCCGATTTCGCATATTCACCGCGAAAATAATCCGCAGTTCATTGCCTCTATTGCACGTGGACTTGAGATTTTAAGATGCTTCTCGGCGACCAATCAGTTGTTAGGTAATCAGGAAATTGCGCAAATGACCAATTTGCCCAAACCGACCGTGGCGCGTATTACCAGCACCCTAGTTTCTCTGGGCTATTTAAAACAGTTGCCAAATACGACCAAATATCTACTTGATGTAGGCGTACTGGCATTGGGTTATTCGGCATTAAGCAATATTTCTGCGCGAACGCAGGCTCATCCGTTCATGGAAGAAATGTCACGCTATGCCCAGGCGCCGGTCGCCATGGCCACCCGTGACCGTCTGAATATGATTTATCTGGAAGTAGTCCATACTGACACGACCCTGACCATGCGCCGTTCGGTCGGTTCAACATTACCGATTCATTCCAGTGCCATGGGACGTGCCTGCCTAGCCGCTATGGACGTGAAAGAACGTGAATATCTGTTTGACGCGATCAAGAAAAGACACGAAGAGCAATGGACGACCATTAAACGTAATCTGGAACGTGCGATCCGCGACTATCAGGATTATGGCTACTGTCTGTCTTTAGGTGATTGGGCCAAAGATGTCAACTCTGTGGCGGTGCCATTGATTCATCCTAAACATGGTATTTTGACCTTTAACTGCGGCGCGCCTAGTTATCTGTTAAATCAGGAAAAACTGGAAAACGAGATTGGCCCGCGTCTGATTCATATGGTCAACAATATTGCGATGAATCTCAATAATATCTAAGCACATCATAATCAGGGCGACACAGGTCGCTCTTTTTATTTCGTTCGATATAACCTAATTCCAACACCGCCCTTCCCATGCAAAGCAGCTTTTCTCCTGCGCAACAAAGCTCACAATTCTAAACGTTGAATACAGTCCTATTTCAAATAAAAAGTTAAAAAATAAACTTCAAAACCGATTTATATAATGATATAAATATCGTATAGCGAAACAGGATTTCTTATTATGGAAGATATTAACCGAGAAGCCATGGAGTTTGATGTCGTTATCGTAGGTGCTGGCCCTGCGGGTCTGTCTGCGGCGATTAAAATCCGTCAACTTGCAATTGAAAATAACCTGAATGATCTGTCCGTTTGTGTCGTAGAAAAAGGCTCCGAAGTCGGTGCGCACATCTTGTCAGGTGCGGTGCTGGAACCACGTGCCATCAATGAGCTGTTCCCGAACTGGAAAGAAGAAGGTGCACCGTTAAATGTACCGGTGACAGAAGATAAAACGTTCTTCCTGCTGTCTGAAACCACTTCGAAAGAAGCGCCACACTGGATGGTACCAAAAACCATGCACAACAATGGCAACTATGTCATTTCACTCGGTAACGTGGTGCGCTGGTTAGGCCAGAAAGCCGAAGAGCTGGAAGTGTCTATTTTCCCGGGCTTTGCGGCGTCTGAAATCCTGTACCATGAAGATGGCACAGTAAAAGGTATTCAAACCGGTGATATGGGCATTGGTAAAGATGGTGAACCGACCCACAACTTTGCCCCAGGTTATGAACTGCATGCCAAATATACCCTGTTTGCTGAAGGCTGTCGTGGTCACTTAGGCAAACGCCTGATCCAGAAATTTAATCTGGATAAAGATGCCGACCCTCAACACTACGGTATCGGCATTAAAGAGCTGTGGGAAATTGATCCGGCCAAACATAAACCAGGTCTGGTGATGCACGGTGCCGGCTGGCCATTGTCTGAAACCGGTTCTTCCGGCGGCTGGTGGCTCTACCACGCGGAAAACAACCAGGTCACGCTGGGGATGATCGTCGATCTGTCTTATGAAAATCCGCATATGTATCCATTTATGGAAATGCAGCGCTGGAAGACTCATCCTCTGATTAAGCAATACTTGGAAGGCGGTAAGCGTATTTCTTATGGTGCACGTGCCGTAACCAAAGGTGGCTTTAACTCGCTGCCTAAATTCACTTTCCCGGGTGGTTCTTTAATTGGTGATGATGCGGGCTTCCTGAACTTTGCCAAAATCAAAGGTTCTCATACCGCAATGAAATCCGGCATGCTCTGTGGTGAGGCAGTCTTTGAAGCAATTGCTGCCGGTGTCGAAAAAGGTGGTGATCTGGCGATTGCCCGCGTGACTGAAGGTGAAGATTTCTTTGCAAAAGAATTAACCTCTTATACCGAGAAGTTCAACAACAGCTGGCTGAAAGAAGAGCTTTACAACGCGCGTAACTTTGGCCCGGCGATGCACAAGTTTGGTCAATGGTTTGGTGGTGCGTTTAACTTTATCGACCAGAACATCTTTAAAGTGCCATTTACCCTGCATGACTTGGTGCCTGACTTCAGCGCACTGAAAACCGTAGATGCGGTAAGCTTTAAGCCGAACTATCCAAAACCGGATGGCAAGCTGACCTTTGACCGTTTGTCTTCGGTGTTTGTATCCAATACCGTACACGAAGAAAACCAGCCAGCGCACCTGAAACTAACCAATGCGTCGATTCCAGTCGATGTGAACTTGCCTAAATGGGATGAGCCGGCACAGCGTTACTGCCCTGCGGGTGTGTATGAAATTATGGAAAATGATGATGGTTCCAAGCGCTTCCAGATTAACGCAGCCAACTGCGTACACTGCAAGACCTGTGACATTAAAGATCCATCACAGAACATCACCTGGGTAACACCGGAAGGTGGTGGTGGTCCGAATTACCCGAATATGTAAGGTAATTCCGATGAGTCAGAACGAAGCTTCTGGCTCATTTACCCAATCCTGAAGACGTTATGAATAACTCTTCACTTTAATTTTGTAGGTAATCCCAGTTCCTTCGGGAGCTGGGATTAATACATTTTAAGCGCGGATTTCATCATCAAAATGGGGCTGTATTGAAACGACAATCGCTGAGCCAAGTGGCTCTGATTTTATAATCAGTCCAGCATTTAAAAATCACTGATTTAATTTAAACACTAAACATCAACGCCAAAGACAACAGCAAGCATAAAAATAACATAGCTGAAACCGCCTGCCAGAATCTAACAGGATTTTTATCCAGCAAGGAAGAATGAACCGGCTTTAAAAAATACCGGTTAGGATGCTTAAGGTCATACAGAAATTCTGACAATACCTCATAACGTTCATTTGGCATCAGGGCCAAGGCCTTATGCAAGGCTCCATCAATCCACACCGGAATATCTGGCCGATATTCTAAAATTGAATGATAACGCACCGTTTTTAGCTGTTTTAACGTCTGACAACGCGCCAGTTCGGTGCCATAGGGTAACTGTTTGCTGAGTACATAATACAGTACCACGGCCAGTGAAAACTGGTCTGAACGGGTGGAAACCGGCCGCGAACAAAAATATTCTGGTGCCATAAAGGCCAAGGTGCCCAAAGCCGCGGCATGTTGCGGCTGTGATTCGGAAATCCCCTTGACCAGGGTCGCACCAAAATCAATCAGTTTTAGCTCTAACTGTGCATTCAGCATGATATTTTCAGGGCGAATATCCTGATGCAGCATGTCCAGCCGGTGAAAAGCCTGCAAACCTTTAATGATCTGTTCCGTAATCTGGATGGCGGTTTCAAGCACAATCGGCTGGCGTTGCTGATGCAGCCAGGTATTTAAGGTCTGGCCAGATAAATATTCATAGGTTTGAAAATAATAAGATTTACTGCGCTGATGCGGATAGGCCGCTAACACCTGTGGATGCTGAATCCTTTTCGCCACCCACTCTTCCAGTAGAAAACGCTCCAGCGCTTGTGCATTCTGAGTTAAGTCCAGTGACGGAATTTTAATGACCAGTTGCTGCTGCCGCGTCTCATCCCAGGCCAGATATAAACGGCTACGATGGTTCTGGTGCAGCACGTTTTGAATCCGGTAGCCTTCAAACTGCTGACCTATGCTTAAATCCGGGGCCAGACTTAGCTGGTTGTGACTTGGCTGAAATTGTGACTGGGCCTGTTGTGGCAGCTGCTGTACCTGCACAATTTGCAGGGTTAAATTGTCAGGACTGCCCTGCGCATCGGCCAGATGGACCAGCATTTCTGCTACCTGGTCAAGATCTAAAGTTTCGGGGCTGTGAAGTGCCTCGATAATTTGGCTGTCCGACAGATATTCATATACACCATCGGTCATCAACAGGAAAATATCATCCTGTGCCAACGGCAGACTTAAATAATCCACCTCTACTTTCTGCGCCACGCCCAAAGCCCGGCTTAAATAGCTTTCCCGGGAAGATAACCAGACCCGATGGTCAACACTGAGCTGTTCCAGCTGCTGCTCACGCAAGCGGTAAATACGGGCATCACCAATATGAAACAGATGTGCGGTCTCATGTTTGAATACCAGCGCGCTAAAAGTGCAGACATAGCCGCGGTCTTTATCGACACGGCTCTGACTTTGCTGGGTCTGGGCATAAAGCCAGGAATTGGTGGCACGAATCACCCGGTCGACCGAAGTTTTGACACTCCAGGAATCGGGCGTCGAAAAGTAATCGGCCAGAAAACTGGACACTGCGGTTTCACTGGCGATATGACTGACATTGCTGCTGCTGATACCATCGGCAATGGCACAGGCAATGCCCTTTTGCTGTGCCAGATAGCCCTCCGGAACGGCCGCGCCGTGAAAATCCTGATTGCTCTCTTTGCGGCCGGCAGCACTATATTGCCCAAGCCGAATTTGAAGTGAAGTCTGGTGTGAAGATGGCAAAGTGGACATGCGCTGTTCTCAACTGGCTGGAATCTTCCCTGATTCCTGAATTCATCCTGTGTGCTTAAAACTTAGAACTCACGTTTTGGTGCAGTGCGGACATGCGTGGTATAAAGCGCAAGACCAGTTAAAGCCAAACCACCTACCAGGTTCCCCAGCGCTACCGGTAACTCATTCCAGATAAAGTAGTCCATCACCGAGAAATCGCCGCCCATCATCATCGCGAACGGGAACAGGAACATATTCACCACCGAATGTTCAAAGCCCATGGCAAAGAACAGCATGATCGGCATCCACATCGCAATAAACTTGCCACTAACGGTGGTCGACATCATCGCGCCAATCACGCCAAGCGACACCATCCAGTTACAGAGCATGCCGCGAATGAAAATTGTGATCCAGCCAGCTACGCCATATTCTTTGTAGCCTAGCGTCCGGTCTTCACCAATATGTGCAATCGCCAGACCGACCTTGTTTGGTTCGGTCGAAAAGCCGTAGGTATAGACCGCTGCCATCATCACCGCCACAATCAGCGCACCAGTGAAGTTACCGACAAAGACCACGCCCCAGTTTTTCAGGATTCTGGCCCAGGTCACGCCCGGACGTTTATCCAGCCAGGCCAATGGCGTCAGGACAAATACCCCGGTCAGCAGGTCATAGCCCAGCAGATACAGCATACAAAAGCCGACCGGGAATAATAATGCACCAATTAAAGGCACGCCGGTTTGCACTGCAATGGTGACCGCAAAAACCGCTGCCAGCGCCAGAATAGCCCCGGCCATGGTGGCGCGGATCAGCACATCACGGTTTGCCATATGTAGTTTCGATTCACCGGCATCCACAACTTTGGTTGCAAATTCGGAAGGTGCAAGATAAGCCATTGCGAGTACCCCTCAACGATTGAAATTTAGCGGTGGGATGATTTGCAAATAAAAAGCGCCCAAGACGACTTTCACGTCTTAGGCGCCATTGCCTGAATCATCCAGCATGTTTTAAAAATTTATGGCGTCGTTGCCATCAGTTCAGTGGAGATACAGCAAGGAACGTACCAACTTTGTGTGAAAGATAAATTTACGCCATGGTCAGATTCAAGATCTGAGCTGATTTTAAGCTGGCATACATTGTGCTTTTCCCTTCTCAGTGTTTTAGCCATAAGCAGTTGAGGAAATAGATATGATTAGCCACCGCCAACAAGTGACAGACATGATTTTATCTGCCAAGGTACTGAACAATATTCAGTGGTCCAGTGTGGCGCAGGAAATTGGTTTATCCAAAGAATGGGTGACGGCAGCCTGTTTGGGGCAAATGGCTTTGAATAAGGAACAGGCCGAAAAAATTGGTCAGATATTTAACCTGAGTGATGAAGCCGTGGCCTGGCTACAGATTGTGCCGTATAAAGGCTCTCTGCCAACCAGCGTTCCGACCGATCCTTTAATTTACCGCTGGTATGAAGTGGTAAATGTCTATGGTTCTACCATTAAAGAGCTGATTCATGAAGAATTTGGCGACGGGATTATGAGCGCAATTGATTTTAGTATGGATATTCAACGGGAAAGCCATGAAAATGGCGACCGGGTAAATGTGGTGCTATCCGGGAAATTTTTGCCCTATAAATCCTATTAAGATGAGTTTGTGTTGAGCTTAAAACTCTAAGCAATCACAAAAATCTGCGCTTACCTTATTCATAAAGATGATCAAGTAAAGAGCAAAACCACATTCATTCCCCCATAAAAATAGGCTTAATCTTCCCGGACAAAAACGATTGCTGTTTTATCCGGTCAGATTAAGCCTATGTTTTTTAGCAAGCTGTACTAGTCCGAGGTAAAGCGTCCATAACGGTCGCGTTTACGCGTGCTGGAAGATGAGCTGCGGCCACGGCGATCGTCATCATCATCGTCGCGGTTGCGACCACGGCGATTGTCATCGTTTATATGACTTCTGGCGCCGGCACGGCGTGCTTCTTCTGACGTAAACTCATGCGCATTGCCGCTGGCATGGGCTGCGCGCCCACCACCACTGGCAATTTCTCTTTGTTCATCTGGATCCATACTCGCAAATCCACGATTTGAAGTACCCTCATTACGTGTATTGGCCATGATTCACCCTTCCTGTTATTTATTTTGATTGTCTATGTTGCGACTCTTTTAAGATAAGAGTGAAAATTAAGATAAACAGCCGCGCTTTGTTTCAGATCATTGGAATGTAGCAGGTCTTTTTTATTTTAAAAAATTAACAGGCTGTATTTAAAATAGTAAAATTTTATTCTTTTAAATATCTTTTTTAATTTTTTACCATCTTTATATTTCAGCTGTTTTTATTTACAAAATGAAAATAATAGACGCGTTAAGATGAAGTGGTTTATTTTCTTAATAATAAAAAATATTTAAATAGAGTCCATAATTTTTAAATATATTCTTTAGTCCCTTGATTTCACTTTCATTGTCTTATGAATTGTGGCTTAAATATAAAAAAAGCCAGTCAGTGAGCGCTGACTGGCGAAAAGGAAGACACAGATAAGTAAGTGAATGTCCGATTTAGTCGACCTGGGTAAAGCGATTTAAGACAGCAATCGACAGCAGCAATAAGGCCACCAGCGCAAAGACGGTGCTCAGGCCAATGGCTTCACTTAGGAAACCGACCAGCGCCGGGCCACTTAATGAACCGCTATAGGCAATGGTCGATACCAGCGATAAAGCAGCCGCTTTAGGCATAATATTCTGACGTCCGACACGAGAGAACATCACTGGTACAATATTGGAACAGCCAAAACCGAGTAAAGCATAGCCCAGCAGGACCACCGCCCAGTGCGGCGCCATCACAATAATGCCTAGACCCAAGGCTGCACATAGCGCGCTATAGGTGATGATGTTTTTCTCGCCCCACATTCTTAATAAGCGACGTCCAGAAAAACGGCCGATGGTCATGGTAATGGCAAAGAAGGTATAGGCCAGACCGGCAAAAGAAGCGTCCATCCCAAAGTTGCTGACCAGATAAATCCCGCTCCAGTCCATTGCCGATCCTTCCGATAAAAAGGCAATAAAACAGACCAGACCAATTAACAGGATCATCGGACTTGGACGAAATTTCTGCTTCGCTGGTGGTGCGGTGTCTTCTGTGGCTGTGTCTGATTTTTTCTCAATTTCAGACAGGCTGTTGGGAACGGCCAGAATGGCAATAAAGGCCAGCACCGCGCTCATGATTAAAGCGCTCATTAGCGGTGAAACACCCAATGACAGCAGCACAGTCACAGTCAGCACACCAAGTAAACCGCCCAGACTGCACATACCATGGAAGCTGGACATCATATTTTTCAGGCTGTTCTTTTCAACAATCACCGCCTGTAAATTAATGGCCACACCAAATGCACCCACCGCGGTCCCAAAGATAAACAGCACAATTGCCATGCTTAAGGCAGTACCAAATACCGTCAGTAACGGCAAAATGATCATCGCTGCAACCAGCGCAATCCCGATTAAAATACGGCAGCCAATACGCTGGATTAACAGACCAGCCGCAGGCATGGCCAGCATCGATCCAATCCCCATACAGAGTAGCAACAGGCCAAAGTCTGCATGGTTTAAAGAAAGACGTTGTTGTGCAAATGGAATGAGCGGTGCCCAAGATGCCGTACTTAAACCCAGACCAAAAAAGCTGAGTTTGGTTGCCAGACCTTGTGCATTGAGCTGGGCAGATGCATCGACGACTGTGGTTTTGGAAAACAACATGTATGTGCCACCTTCTAAAAACAGGGCATCCCATTCCAAAAAATTGTCCATAGAAAAACCCCTGCACACTTATAGGAAAATCTATAAACTTGCAGGGGCTTTTGTTGGCGGAATTATACACAATTCACAGCGCTGTACAGCCCTTTTTTGTCTATTTTACAAACAATTTTGTAATGACAAAAAGTACTTCATTTTTCTCGTTTTTTTGAAAAATTCCAGCTGTAATATTTTTATATAATTATTAAGAAACAAACATTTAATACACTTATTGTTTTATTCAATCAGTTTAATGAGTTTTAGTGATTGCCTGAAAATTAGTTTATATACAGAAACACAGCACTACCCCTTCAGTTTTGATTATTCCGACCACTCAACCATCTAGCTGATGCAGGATTAAGCGTTTAAACCAATAAGTAGCTAGAGATCTTCTGTAGTTTATAATTTTTATTTAAAAATAATAAAATGAGATTTATAAATATATGATTTTTGATTATCTCAACTCATCTATTTCAATATAACAATAGCTTTAATTATTTAAATTTAGCCTCAATCATTTAGATATTTCATAATGTGTAATATATATCGGCATGTAGTGAATTGTTATACTCCATGGCGGAGTTGTTTCGATTTTAAATAAAGCTATTTTTATCTCTTTGAGGCGATTAAATTAAATAGAGATATTTATTTCATCTGAATTGGAGTAATAAAAATGGCTGATATTAATTTAAATAACATTCAGAAACATAGCGAAGTTATTGCCTCATGCGGCACCCATGTCGGTACGGTCGATCATCTGGAAGGCAGCGATAAAATCAAACTGACCAAGCAGGATTCTGGCGATGGGATGCACCATTACATTCCGATCTCTTGGGTGGAAGAAATTCGTGGCAACCAGATTATCCTGAACAAGAATTCTGAAGAAGTCACCCGTCAGTGGGAAGCGGTATAACTTCTAAAAAGCACGATCTGCCCAGACTCGTGCTTTTTTATCGCTAACGATTTCATCTGATTGAGCAAAATAATAAATCGACCCAAAAATTTGGAGAACCCCATGCATCATTATCCTGACAGCCCATCTCCGCAAGAGAAACAGGAGCATCAGCCTGGTGTGCAATATAAAATGACGCCCGAACCTGAAATTATTAAAAGCAATTATCAGGGCAGTCAAAAACTCAAAGACAAGGTGGCTTTAATTACCGGCGGTGACAGCGGCATCGGCCGATCTGTGGCGGTGCTGTTTGCCCGCGAAGGTGCCAATATTATTATTCCCTATTTAGAAGAAGATCAGGATGCGCAAGACACCAAGCGACTGGTTGAGCAGGAAGGTCGTCAATGTCTGCTGATTCAGTGTGACCTGCGCCAACATGCGGCAGTACAGCAGATGGTCGATCTGGCTTTGCAGCAGTTTCCGCATATTAATATTCTGGTCAATAATGCTGCTGTGCAATATCCACAAAAAACCATTGAAGATATTAATCCCGAACAGCTGCATAAAACCTTTGAAACCAACCTCTACCCGCTGTTTTATGTGACCCAGCTGCTGATTCCTCAAATGCAGGCCGGTGACAGTATTATCAATACCACCAGTATCACCAGCTATCAGGGCCATAATGAGCTGATTGATTATGCCAGCACCAAAGGGGCAATTACCGCTTTTACCCGTAGCCTGTCGACCAACCTGCTAAAAAATAAAACCGGGATTCGGGTGAATGGTGTCGCACCCGGCCCAATCTGGACGCCGTTAATTCCAAGCAGTTTTGATGAAGAACAGCTAAAAGGTTTTGGTGAAGATACCCCCATGGGCCGCATGGGTCAGCCAAGTGAAGTTGCGCCGGCTTATCTGTTTTTAGCCTCCGATGAAGCCAGCTATATTTCCGGTCAGGTGATTCATGTTAATGGCGGTACTATTGTCAATGGTTAACGGCATTTAAAGGCACACAAGCAATGTAGATAACATTTTGAGTTTTATTGAAACATGCAGATCTATACAGGAGTGAAACTGATGTCTAGAGGTGATAAGTCGGCCTATACCGACAAGCAGAAACGTCAGGCCCGCCATATTATTGAATCGGAAAAAGAGCGAGGCCATTCCGAAGAAGAAGCAGAACGCATTGGCTGGTCTACCGTCAATAAACAGGATGGCGGCGGTAAAAAGAAATCCCACTAAATGCCCTTCTGTTCTGCTGGAACTCTTTTAAACTTCTATAAAAATGCCAATCCTTAGGATTGGCATTTTGTTAGGTGATGACAAGTAGATCATCAGATTTTATTGAATCTGCTGCAGCGCCTGCGGGAATAAAAACTGGGTCAGTTGACGCGTGGCCCATAAACCAGTGGGATTATGATGCTGATGCGGCGCCAAGTAAGGCAATAGCAGATTGATTTTTTCTTCCGCGCTACGCGCCAGTTTTAATTGCTGCTGCAAGGCCTGCTGTTCGCTTGAATTGAAATAATTGACAATATAATCATCGACCTGCTGCACCGGGGTTACTGCCTTAAACGGCGCACGGCGTTCGGTATAGGCTTGAGCAATCCAGTCATAAATAATCTGCTGTTCAGCGACTGAAAATACACCGAACATTTTGCCTTCTTCATTGTGAATCAGCTGCCAGAAGCGGCTTTCACTCGGATGCTGGCCGCGTTTAATCCACTGTTTATCCTGTAATACCTGAAGGAACTCGACCACTTTCTGGTCATTGCTGAGCCATTCATTCACCGATGCTTGAGCAAAGCGGCAGCGGTTATTATGAATCAGCTTGCCGACCACGGCTTTTTTCTTGAAAATCTTTTCAATCAGCGGGGTTAAATCACTGTTTTTAATAATTTCAGTCGAGCCTAGGCCAACATCATTCAGAGCATAGCCGCGTTTCAGTTTGTCAATAAACTCTGTTTTATTGGCGGCCTGACTATAGCCATATTCCAGTGCGGCGACTGAACGATGCGCGTGACCATTGTCCAGGTTATCAATGGTAATGTGCACATTAAAATACTGATGATCCAGCCCCAGTTCAGCCAGTTCATAATTACTGATCAGCAAATGCAACGGCAACTGTTCATAGCCTAAATTAAAACCAATCACTTCCGGCAGATATTGCTGCGGCGCATAGGCCAATGCCAATTGCACCACAGGTTGATAATAGTATTCATCTTCCAGTCCTTCGACCAGATCTTGCAGATTCAGACTGCTCAGCAATTGCTGATACATCGACACGTGATTGGCTTTGGCTGAACCGAGGCCCAGCTCTTCCAGATAAATCATGATCAGATGCTGAAAATTCGGATCAGGCCAATGTTTTAAGCTGCTATACAGCCAGGAACCATCGACATATTTTACTGGCGCGACTTTCACCAGAAAGTCATAGGCGGCGGCTACATGCTGAAAGTATTCACGCTGACCACCAGCCTGACGCCGGCTTAAATACTGCTGATAGCGTTCACAATTCTGCATATTCTGCTGAAAAAGCCAGTCTTTGATCTGGACTGGCTCATCGGGTAAAGGAATAGATGGGGGATCTATCTGGTGAAGCTCGCGCTGTAAAAGCTGGGCCGAAAGCTTTTCTTTTTCTGGTGCTGGCGTGCTTTCATCCAGAAAGAAATGAAACAGCTCCCGATAGCTTTTTTGTCGTTCGAGTTTTAAGGGACGATAACTGTTCTGAGAGACAACTGACATCTTGTTATTTTCCATTATTTTTCACTCAAACCAGCTTAGGAGATTCGCCAAAATCACCATAGTTCAGTTTTGTTAAACCACGTTAACTTGCCAGCTGCTCAAAAATAAAGCGCAGAGATATCAGAAACTTATAAAGATAATTCAGTTACATAATCGGCAAGACCGGGCGTTCTTTCTGTAAAAATAGCTCATGCTCCTGTAGCGCTGTTGCACTCAAGTTTGAGTCTTGAGTAAAAAATGCAGCAGTTATGCAAAATAAAAAAGACCAAAAGACATCTTATCTTCTGGTCTTATAAAAGCTGGCTAAAATCTGCTGTTACTGGAATTTGGCTTTCAGCTGGGCCAGACAGGTACGAATCAGGTGACCGCCCTGCCCGATTTTGTCCTGCCAGTGATTTGGCACCGAACACTTGGCCAGACGCACCCAGACACTGGAAAACTGCTGGATAAAATTGGCTTCATTATAATGAATACCATATTCTGCACACAGCGCTTTAATTTTTGGCGCTACTTCGGCATAACGGTTGGCCGGCATATCCGGAAATAAATGGTGCTCAATCTGATGGCTTAAATTTCCACTTAAAATATGCAGCCACTGGGTGCCACTAAAATTACTCGAACCGCGAATCTGGCGGATATACCATTCAGCCCGGCTTTCATTTTCGGTGTTGTCGGCTTCAAAATTTTCCGCATCTTCAGTGAAATGGCCGTTAAAGATCACCGCGGATGCCCACAGGCTGCGAATCACATTGGCGACAGCATTGCCGGCAAAAACCGGAATGGCATTTGGCCCGGCAAGCAGCGGGAAAAAGACATAATCTTTGACCACCTGACGGCGCATTTTCTTTCTTAAACCGGCCGCTTCATCCCAGACCTGTTTCCAGGTTTTGGTTTTATAAACCAGTACATCTTCTAAATGCAGACGTTGCAGCCCCACATACCATTCAAAAAATACCATCAGCTGAATGGCCAGCGGAATATTCATCAAAAAACGCGGTTCCCATTTTTGTGCTTCGCTAACCCGTAGCAAGCCATAGCCGACATCGTGGTCTTTGTCGACAATATTGGTATAGGTGTGATGAATATAGTTATGGGTATATTTCCAGTCGTCTCCGGTGGCAATGGTGTCCCAGTCATAACTGGCACCGTTCAGGGTCGGATCATTCATCCAGTCAAACTGGCCATGCATGACGTTATGACCCAGCTCCATATTTTCAACAATTTTGGATAATCCTAGTAAACCAGTCCCCAATAACCATACTGGCGGAATCCAGCCGCCAAACATCAGCATCCCACGTGAGGCAATTTCACTATAGCGGACAAAATTACGGATTTTATAAATATACTGGGCATCTTTCTCGCCCAGATCGTCCATGACTTCACGGCGGATGGCTTCCACTTTGGCACCAAATTCCTGAATCTGAGCCTCGGTTAAATATTTTGACTTGCTGTTCGGATGTAACGCGGCAGGCATATTCATGTGATGTTCCCTCCAGATTATAAGTTAATCACGACAGGACTGATTGCCTGCGTCACGCAAAGTTTGATTTGGGTATTATGGTTATGGTCAATTTCACCGGTCAGCAGATTACGCACGCTGCCGCTGACTTTGGTACAGGAACAGGTATTGCAGATTCCCATGCGACAGCCATGGGCCGGTCTTAACCCGGCGGCTTCGGCACTGTCCAGCAAATTGCTGTTGGCCTGAAAATCCTGCTGCGAGCGCAAGAACTGCACCGGCTGCGCCTCCAGAGTTTCATCTGCGGTCATTTGAAAATACTCGGAATGAAACTGCTCGCTTAAATCCAGCTGCTGACAAATCTGCTGGGCGGCCTGCATCATCGAGGCTGAACCACAAGCATAAATATGTCGCTCACCCAGTTGCTCGACCGTGTTTTGCAGTAAGGCCAAAGACAAATGCTGACGCTGTTCTACGGTATTAAAATGATGATATTTAAAATGCGGATACATCAGCGCCAGGGTTTTAATTTCGGCATGGAAGGCATCATCCCGGGTGAAATACAGCAGGTCTATCGGCTGGGTCGAGCTGACCACGGCTTTTTGTAATAAGGAATAAATGGCGGTAATCCCACTGCCCGATGCAATAAAACATAAGGATGGAACTGGTGCCGGCAGTACAAAATTGCCCTGCGGCTGGGACAGCTCCACCACAGCCCCTGCCGGTAACCGGGTCAAAGCATTGGACATTTTACCTTGTCGTTTGATGGCCAGAATCACATCGCCGTTATCGAGCAAAGTGACAATGGAATAGCTGCGCTGCTGGCGTACCCCATTCATCGCCAGCGTGACCAGAATACTTTGTCCGGCCTGAAAACGCTGTGCCTGAAAATTCTGGTTGGGACGTAAATGAATTTTATAAAAGTCTGGACTTAATGCCTGAATTTCAACAACGCAGGCTTTGACCTTTTTCAATGCCCAGACTGGATTTATTTTTTCTGCAATAAAATCAATAAAATCTTCTCGAATCCACTCGGGTTTATACTCTACAGAAGTGCTCATAGCGGCCTCATGATTTTTTCAGTGAACGGATGTTCTTTTTTTAATGTTCATGCCCACTATATAGATTCATGATCTCGATTCCATGTGAATGCAGGACAAAACTTGTCTTTTCCTTATGTTTTAGCTGGTTTTGTCTGACAAGATTCTGCACTTTTTCGGTCCCAACTTCGATGGGAGAAGTTTTATTGTTCTGATTTGCTTTTGTGCAGGCGCAGGATTTTTCATGAAAATGTCGTATGCTTTTGTCAGACTCGGTGAAAATGCCTGATATTTTTGCTGTAATTGCCCCCACATTAGACTTAAGTCCAAAAAAGTCTAAAAACAAAAAAGCCAGAAGTGTCCTTCCGGCTTTTTTAATGTATAGCGTGTAATTAGAAGTTATAGATGGCCACCATATTAATACGGTTGTCTTCACCTGTTTTGCTGCCATTAGCTGCAGGGACTACTGCTTCACGCTCACCATAGACATATTCCAGACCTAAGCTAACCGGCTTGATCGGGCTATAGAAGACATTGGCCCATGCCTGCCATAAGTCTTTGTTAACGCCAGTTAGTTTATCTGCTGGAGTCGCTGCCAGATAATCAGCATCCTGATCAAAGCTCATATAGCCATAACCCACTGTGCCACGCAGTTTTTCATTAAACTTCTGGGTCAGACCGACAGTAATCGAATCAAACTCGCTTTGGGCTGCGATAGCGCTCGTTGCAGTAATCACACCTTTGTCATCAAGGTTGGTTACAGCAACACCTTTATTGGCAAATGATACAAAGCTGCTATCACCTTTCACATGGTAGTAGTCTGCTTTTAAAGTCGTGCTTGGGGTCACATCATATTTAGCGCCCAAGCCCACGCCCCACGCCATTTCTTCATCAGAATTGATGCGTTTTTCATGGCCCATGGCACGTGCACTCACGCTCATGTTATCGGCGAACTGATGATTTAAGCGCGCAGTCAAAGCCGGTAAACGCTGGGTGATGCTGTTATCTTTTGGATCTTCAGCAGCCACCACCAGATTGGTTTGCGGGCTGAATTTCGCGGTATAACGCACTTGCGGGGTACGTTTAACTGCGCCACCGGCATAGGCCAAAGCATCGACTGTTTCCGGCATATAATCCGGTACCGCAAAGTTAGACCAGGTTTGACCAATTAACCAGTCAGCATAAGTTAAATACGCATGGCGAATACGCAGGCTGTCTAAATTACCGCCTAGGAAGTCGACTTCCAGCTTACCTTTGACATCTTCTGCACCCACCTGGGTTTTAAAGTCTAAACCTAAGCGGGTTGCCGCCAGCGTTGATCTGAAACGGTCGCTATTTTCTGCATTACCTTCCAGTGCGACCCCATTAATCTGGTTGTAAGGCATGTCTTTGGCGCCACCTTCAATCTGATAAGAACCATCCATACGGACGTTTCCATACAGGTTAAATTCAGCATTACCC
The DNA here is from genome assembly GCF_013420645.1 of Acinetobacter sp. C15. Classification (NCBI taxonomy): domain Bacteria; kingdom Pseudomonadati; phylum Pseudomonadota; class Gammaproteobacteria; order Moraxellales; family Moraxellaceae; genus Acinetobacter; species Acinetobacter sp. C15. The sequence goes on along the minus strand of NZ_VOXR01000008.1, from coordinate 91,487 downwards.
AGCGTCATACCCAAGCCGCGCTTTTCAGTGCTGGCTTTTTGTGCAACAGGTGGTTGTACCGCAGTATTGGCAAGTTGGTTTAAATTCGCTTGAACCGTTTGATTTTGTTGAGCATATTGATGAACAAGTGCTTTCAGTTGTTGCACTTCCTGACGAAGCTGCTCAACTTCCTGGCTGCTTTGCGCATTGGCCATTACACTCATTGTTAAACCGACAGCAATTACTAAAGGTTTGATCATCATTGTTTTCATGGGCACACTTATCCTGTGACTATCCGTTTTTGTCGTTCCTGACAAAGTTTCATTGTTTTAAAGTTTGGCTAGCCTGAAGAACTCAAGCTAGCGGTTTGCTCAGAGATTAATGTGCAGAGCTTTTGACTGCTTTGACATTGCTGTTGGCGAAGCTTTCCTGCTTGGCTTTGGCACCATCTACCGAGACTTTCAGATTTACCATAAAGATCGCTACGGCTGCAATTAGACCAGGGATGGCAATCATCATGAAATTCATTTGGTGTGGCAGGTTTAAAGTCAGCAGTGCACCAGTCAGCACAGGCCCGACAATCGCGCCGATCCGGCCAATTCCCGAGGCCCAACCCATACCGGTTGAACGTACTGTAGTCGGGTAAAACTGTGCGACGAAAGTATATAGTAAAATTTGTGATCCAATGGTAGCTGCACCGGCAATGGCAATTAAGGTATACAGCACTGGCTGTGGACTGTTAAAGCCAAGCAGGATTAGCGCAATTGCCCCCACGGTGAACATAATGGTCAATACCGGTTTCAGATGGAAACGATCTGACAAGGCACCGCCACCAATTGCACCGACCATACCGCCAATATTCAGCGCGAACAGGAACAGCATACTTGCACCGAGTGAATAACCGGCCTGAATCATCAGTTTTGGTAACCAGCTGCCCAATGCATAGACCATTAACAGACACATGAAGAACGCAACCCAGAACATTAAGGTACTGAAGGTACGACCTTGCTGGAACAGTGCACGTAATGGGGCTTCATCACCGGCCATCACTTCATTCAGCACAAACTGGGTATTTGGCGCAATATTCTGTTCTGGAGCAATTTTCTGTACAAAGGTGCGGACCTGTTCTGTTTCACCTTTTTTGGTGAGGAACATCAGGGATTCTGGCAAGAATTTCCACAGCAGCGGTAACAGCAATAATGGTGTACCTGCTAGGTAGAACATGATTTTCCAGCCATAATCTGCCACCAGCCATGCACCTAACAAGGCAGAGGTCATCCCGCCAATGGCATAGCCACTGAACATCACGGCAACCAGAGTACTCCGAATCCGTTTTGGTGCGTATTCGGTCATCAGTGCCACCACGTTTGGCATCACACCACCAATGCCTAAACCGGCAAGGAAACGTAAAATACCAAACTCAATCGGGTTACTGGCAAAAGCACCGAGGAAGGTAAAGCCACTGAAAATGGCCACACAGATCATAATGGTCTTTTTCCGGCCCAGTTTATCGGAGAGCGTTCCGAAACTCATGGCACCGAACATCATCCCGAACAGCGCGGTACTGGCCAATAGCCCTGCCTCTACCGCACCAAGTGACCATTCCTGCATCAATAGTGGTAAAGCCACCCCGTAAATAACCAGGTCATAGCCGTCGAAGATAATAATTAATAAACACCATAAAAGTACGCCCCAGTGAAATGGCGTAAATTTCGCGTTATCAACCACCGTATTGATGTTTACTGAATCTGTTGTATTCACGATAAGCCTCCTGCTTGTGAAACCGTCCAAATTTTTGTAAACAATGACCCAATGCGTTATTTTTGTCCAAAACCGATTGCATATATATTCATACCTAAAAAGTTAGGCGGAAAAATTAGTTTTATAAACAATTGTTTATGTTTTAAACAATCTATCTTCATATAAGAAATATAAATTAAAGTTTATTTTTAAGCTGTGAAACATAAAAAAAGGTCTGAACAAAAGCGCGCCGTTCAGACCTGTTGCAACTTTATCTATATAAAGGATGGAAAGAGCTAAACTTCAACGCCCTTAAATTACAGTACGATCATATTTAATCGCTTCCAGATCATAGACCTGATAAATACTGTCAAACAGCGAGCGGATATCTTCGCTTTCATCCATACTGCGAATCGCCAGGAAAATCGGGCTTTTAGCAGCATCATCGAGTAAAGGAATATAGTTCAAATGCGGCAACTGAATGGTACGCGCGCTTTCCGGGACTATGCACATGCCTTCACCAGCAGCCACCAGCCCCAAAGCCAGCTGAATTTCACGCACTTCTTTTAAACTGCGTGGCTCCAGACTGTATTCGGAAAACAGGCCGCGCACCTGGGTCGAAAAATTAGGTTTGGGATGGTTTGGATAGAGAAAAATATTTTCTTCGACAATATCTGAAAGGTATATACCCTGCCGCTTTGTTGCAAATATATGACTGTCATGCACCGCCACCATGAGCGGTTCTTCACGTAATAAAATACGTCGAATGGCCGGATCGGAAATGCGTAAACGACCAAATCCGACATCTATACGACCTTCCTTTAAGGCCTGAATCTGGTTGGTGGTGGTCATTTCAACCAGTTCTATCTTTAAATTAGGATGTTGTTGGCGGAATAAATAGACTATTCTGGGGAGTAAACCATAAAGTAAAGAGCCCACAAAACCAATGGTCACGGTTTTCTCGACCATTCCCACCCGCTTGGTCATGGTTTTGATCTCTTCCGCATTAGACAAAAGTTTTACGGCATGCTGATAGAAAAATTGGCCTGCCGGAGTGGTCTGTAATGGGCGGCTACCGCGCTCAAATAGCTGAATTCCAAGCTCACTTTCCAGATTTTGGATCTGACGGCTTAAAGGTGGTTGCGCAATAAACAGTTTTTCAGCTGCTTTGGTAAAACTCTGTTCTTCTACCACAGCAACAAAGTATCTGAGATGTCTAAGTTCCATACCCTTTCCATACCTTTAGAATATAATAAAATGCCAAAATGATCTTCGACAGTGCGTTTCTATTCTTTTAAGGTATATCACATCAGATACACAACGCAAGATTGCGAAGAGTAAAGTGATGTATAAATCCATTGAAACCATGCTTGTCGAGATTCCTACCATTCGTCCACACAAAATGGCGGTGGCGACAATGCAGACGCAAACCCTGGTATTGGTAAAGATCTCCACAGACGATGGTTTTGTGGGCTGGGGCGAAGCAACCACAATTGGTGGATTAGGCTACGGTGAAGAAAGCCCAGAAAGCGTAAAAACCAATATTGATACTTACTTCGCACCTTTACTAAAAACATTGGCAGGTTTGAACTTTGCACAAACCATACGCGCCCTGAAAAAGAATATTAACGGCAACCGTTTTGCCAAATGTGCCATCCAGACTGCTTTACTGGACATTCAGGCTAGGAAACAACTATGATTGATAAAAGCTCAGCATCTTTAAAAGATGTGCTCTCTCAAATTAAAGATGGTTCAACCATCATGATTGGTGGTTTCGGTACAGCAGGTCAGCCTGCTGAACTGATTGATGGCCTGATTGAACTGGGCATCAAGGATTTGGTCATCGTCAATAACAATGCCGGTAATGGCGACTACGGTTTGGCCAAATTACTCAAAGCAGGCGCTGTACGTAAAATCATCTGCTCGTTCCCTCGTCAGTCTGACTCTTATATTTTTGATGAACTGTATCGTGCTGGCAAAATCGAGCTGGAACTGGTGCCGCAAGGTAACCTGGCTTGCCGTATTCAGGCTGCAGGTATGGGTTTAGGCCCAATCTACACCCCAACTGGCTTTGGTACTTTACTGGCTGAAGGTAAACCGACCTTAAATTACGAAGGCAAAGAATTCGTTCTGGAAAACCCGATTAAAGCCGATTTTGCTTTAATTAAAGCCTACAAAGGCGACCGTTGGGGCAACCTGGTGTACCGTAAATCTGCTCGTAACTTTGGCCCGATTATGGCCATGGCGGCAGATGTCACCATTGCACAGGTCGCAGAAGTGGTTGAACTGGGTGAGCTTGATCCTGAGCACATCATCACTCCGGGTATTTTTGTACAGCATGTGGTGTCAGTTGCTGCCAAACAGCCTGAACAATCAGCATAAATACGTGAAGGAGAACACGATGAGCTATACCAAATTAACACGTGACCAGATTGCTGAACGCGTTGCCCAAGACATTCCAGATGGTGCCTATGTCAACCTCGGGATTGGCCTGCCAACCAAAATTTCAAACTACCTGCCTGCAGATAAAGATGTATTCCTGCATTCTGAAAACGGTTTATTGGCCTTTGGTCCAAAACCTGCGCCAGGTGAAGAAGATCCGGAACTGATCAATGCCGGTAAAGAATATGTGACCATGCTAACCGGCGGCTGTTTCTTCCATCATGGGGATTCTTTCGCGATGATGCGTGGCGGTCACTTGGACATCGCTGTACTCGGCGCGTTCCAGATTGCAGAAAATGGTGACTTGGCCAACTGGCATACCGGTGCCCCAGATGCGATTCCTGCGGTGGGTGGAGCAATGGACCTTGCAGTCGGTGCCAAAAAAGTCTTTATCACCACCGATCACGTCACCAAAAAAGGCGAGCCGAAAATTGTAGCAGAGCTGAGTTATCCGGCGACTGGCCTGAAATGTGTAGACCGTATTTACACTGACCTGTGCGTGATTGACGTGACTGCCGAAGGCATGAAAGTGATTGAGAAAGTTGACGGTCTGTCATTTGAAGAGCTGCAATCCTTGACCGGTGCGAAGCTGATTGATGCGACACAGGGTTAAGTAATCCCTCCCAACCTCCCTGAGCGAGTTTTAAAAGCACGGCTTTAAAAACTCAGCGCAAGCAAGGGAGGAAAAGTCCGCCTTTTCTAAAGGAGGATTTAGGGGGATTAAAAAGAATTTAGGAAACAGAAAAAATGAAAAACGCATATATCATCGATGCTATTCGTACCCCATTCGGTCGCTATGCAGGTGGACTTGCTCCTGTACGTGCAGATGACCTGGGTGCCATTCCCATTCAGGCGCTGATGGAGCGTAACCCAAGTGTTAACTGGGAAAAAGTAGATGACGTGATTTACGGCTGTGCCAACCAGGCCGGTGAAGACAACCGTAACGTCGGCCGTATGTCTGCGCTATTGGCGGGTGTGCCGCATCAGGTGCCTGCAACAACCTTAAACCGTTTATGCGGTTCATCACTGGATGCGGTTGCCATGGCAGCGCGTACCATTAAAGCTGGTGAAGCACATCTGATTGTGGCGGGTGGCGTAGAAAGCATGTCACGTGCGCCATTTGTGATGGGTAAATCTGAATCTGCCTATGGCCGTAGCCAGAAAATTGAAGACACCACCATGGGCTGGCGCTTCATTAACCCGAAACTGAAAGAAATGTATGGTGTTGAAACCATGCCTCAAACTGCTGAAAACGTGGCAGAACAGTTCAACATTAACCGTGAAGATCAGGACAAGTTTGCGTTTGAAAGCCAGCAACGTACTGCTGCTGCTCAAGCCAAAGGTTTCTTTAAAAATGAAATCGTACCTGTAGTGATTCCACAGCGTAAAGGCGAACCAGTTGTGGTCGATACCGATGAGCATCCACGTGCATCAACCACGTTAGAAGGTTTGGCCAAGCTAAAACCTGTGGTCAAAGCCGATGGTACTGTGACTGCCGGTAATGCCTCAGGTATTAACGATGGTGCAGCAGCATTATTAATTGCCTCTGATGAAGCTGTAGCGGAATACGGTTTAAAACCACGTGCCAAAATTATTGGTGCAACTGTGGTGGGTGTGGAACCACGCATTATGGGCTTTGGTCCAGCGCCAGCCATTAAAAAACTGTTGGCCCAAACCGGTCTGACGTTAGAGCAGATGGATGTGATTGAGCTAAACGAAGCTTTTGCTGCTCAAGCACTGGCGTGTACCCGTGACCTTGGTCTGGAAGATGGTGCCGCGAAAGTGAACCCGAATGGCGGCGCCATTTCACTGGGTCATCCACTCGGTGCATCAGGTGCGCGTCTGGTCACCACGGCCCTAAACCAGCTGGAAGCCACTGGCGGCAAATATGGCCTGTGCTCAATGTGTATTGGTGTCGGTCAAGGCATCGCTTTGATTATTGAACGCGTTTAAAGATACGATCACAAATTAAATTTCCCCTCCCTTTTTTAAAGGGAGGTCGGGAGGGATTCAATGCCAACATTTACATCTCAAGATGCTGAAATTAATTACCAAACCTTTGGTGATGCGACAAAACCTGCGCTGGTATTTTCTAACTCGCTAGGTACCAACTTTAAAATGTGGCAACCGCAAATTGACCACTTCCAGCAGGACTTTTTTGTCATTTGCTATGACTCCCGTGGTCACGGCGCATCTTCTGCTCCACAAGGTCCATATACGCTTGACCAGCTCGGCCAAGACGTGGTGAATCTGCTCGATCATTTAAATATTGAAAAAGCAGCCTTCTGTGGTATTTCGATGGGTGGTTTGACCGGTCAGTGGCTGGCAATTAACAAGCCTGAACGTTTTAGCCATGTTGTGGTCTGTAATACGGCCGCTAAAATTGGTCAGGAACAGGCTTGGCAAGATCGTGCCGCGCTGGTCCGTGAACAAGGTTTGACCCCTATTGCATCAACGGCGGCCGGTCGTTGGTTTACCGAACCCTTTATCCAAAGTAACGCAGCAACTGTAACGACTCTTTCAAACGACCTGGGAGCTGGCAGCCCTGAGGGTTATGCAAGCTGCTGCGAAGCTTTGGCTAAAGCGGATGTACGTGAACAGTTAAAAGACATTCAGGTACCGGTATTCATTGTTGCTGGTCAGCAAGACCCGGTAACAACTGTAGCCGATGGTGAATTTATGCAACAACGCATTGCCAATGCTGAACTGTTTGAAATTAATGCTTCGCATATTTCCAATATTGAACAGCCAGAAGCCTTTAATCAGGCGGTGCAGGCGTTTATTCAACGCTAAACCCAGCTCGGTTGAAAGCATTTAAAAAAAGATAATCTCCGGATTATCTTTTTTTGTTTTTAGGCAATTTTTAAAAAGATTGATGATTCTACTGAGATGCCCTGCCCATCTACTTCAACTTTAAGCCCAGATCACCAGCATCGCGGCAATCACCACCAGTACCAAGCCCAGATGATCGGTTCGGGCCAGTTTTTCCTTAAAGAAAAAGGCAGAAATCAGCAAGCTAAATAGAATTTCAATCTGTCCCAAAGTTTTGACCAAGGCCACAGTCTGCATACTCATGGCACTAAACCAGCCAAGGGAGGCCAAAAAACTGCAAATACTCACCTTAAAGGTCAGTCCCAGCCGCTGCCACATGGCCTGTAAGGTATGCCGGCTAAACAGCCCCAAATACAACAACATGCTGATACATTGCAGCCCGATCACAAAACATAATACCCAGCCGGCACGATGTAAAAAGGGTAAATTCTCCAGTTCCAGACTCGCTTCACGCACCAGCAGTGAGGTAATGGCAAAACTGAGACCACTGCCCACCCCAATCGCCAACGTGCTGACAGAAAGCTTGGTATTGGCCGGCCCTTTACTGAGTAAAAAGACCGCCACGCCGCCTAATACAACGCCAACCCAGCCCAGCAGACTTAAATATTCGCCCAGTAGTGCCACGCCAATTAGAGCCGCCAGAATCGCCTCGCTTTTGGCCAGTCCGACCCCAATGGCATAGTTTTTCTGCTTGAACAGCTGCACCATGAGAATGGTGGCCAGAATCTGGCAAAAAGCCGCCACAGCAATATACAGCCAGAATTTCCCGCTAAAGCGAACCGACGTTGCGGCAGGCTGCTGCAGATATAAAAAACTCAAATAACCGACCGCAAACGGCAAGGCAAAAATAAAGCGTGCCAGCGTGACGCCATAAACATCGACCGTCATGCTGAGCTGTTTTTGAAAGGCATTGCGCCAGGCCTGCATAAATGCAGCCATCAGGGTAAAAAGAATCCAGGTACTGGCCATGCGAGTATGAAAAATATGATCGGGAATAAGGTTTAATCTACTCCTTTCATGGCGCATATTCGACCATTTTTCATTCATTTACCGTGGCTTTGCTGAATAAATCTCCAATTCTGTCTATTTGCAGCTTTTATGTTCCTTTTAATCCGGAATGCAATGACTGCAAGGCACATGCTTGCCGTTTGCATCCACATGGTTTTTCGACTCAAAATGAGGCTAAGCGACTGATCGCATCAGGCAACTTTGTAAATCTGCTACAATTTTATAGCGGGTTTCAAATACCCTCCTGACTCAATCTATGTTTAGATAAATGGACGTATCCTGCAGGCTGAGGATCAAGAATGAAGTATTTTGAATGTGCGGTATGCCATCAGCAGATTTTTTTTGGTGCCTCATTTTGTGAATATTGCAAGGCACCCATTGGCTTTGTTGCCTCCGAAAAAGATATGAGCACCTTTCGTAAGGATAGCGAAAATGAATGGGTCAGCCTGAATGAGAGCTATCGTAATCAGAAATTTAAGCCCTGTTTTAATTATAGCCACTATCAGGTCTGCAACTGGATGATTCCCGTCGATGATGAAAATATCTATTGCGAATCCTGCCAGCTTACCCACACCATCCCCAATTTAGATGAACCGGAAAATATCCAGTACTGGCGTTATCTGGAACAGGCTAAACGGCGGTTTTTATATCTGGCGCAGCGCATGAATATTATGCCGCGGCCAAAACGTTCTGAAGATGACCGCTATGGCCTGCGCTATGAATTTTTAATGCCCATGGAAGGCCAACCGGTGCTGACCGGCCACGCCAATGGTCTGATTACCCTCAATGCCATTGAAGCCGATGTGGTGTACCGGGAAACCACGCGCGTAACCATGGGAGAAAACTACCGCACCCTGCTTGGCCATTTTCGCCATGAAAGCGGCCATTATTATTTTGATGTGATGCAAAACCGCCATCCGGAACTGGTCGATGAATTCCGCTACTATTTTGGTGATGAACGTCAGGATTATGGCATGGCACTCAAACGCCATTATGAACAAGGCCCGCCCTCCGACTGGCAAGACAGCTATATCAGCACCTATGCCACCACCCATCCCTGGGAAGACTGGGCTGAAACCTGGGCGCATTATCTGCACATGATGGATACTTTGGAAACCGCCTATTTTGCCGGAATCCGGGTGCAAGGTAACGGCCGTACCCTGTCCAATCTGTACTTTACCGAATGCCCGATTGGCGGCAAGGATATTGAACACATTTTAGAAAACTGGATTGCCCTGACCTTTAATCTGAATGCGCTGAATCGTAGTATCGGGCTGGATGATGCCTATCCGTTTAAACTGACCGAGCCGGTAAAAGACAAACTGCGTTTTATTCACCGGCATGTGCTGGATAAAGCCTTTAAATCCAATCAGGCCAGTCATCCTGCTTAAGCTCGCTTTCAATTCCTCGCTTTCAATTCAATGAGATTTGCTACACGATATAGCGTTTACTTAGGCCCCATTCGGCCAGAATCCGGCGGTATAAGGCCGATGCGCGATCTGCTTCAAAATGGGCTTCCATGCTTAAATCCAGCGGCAGTTCTTCCGGTTTCTGGCTTTCTACCATGTCCTGATCTTCGGCAAAAATCTGCGCATTAAAATCGTAAACTGCTTGCAGGTCGCCGGTGGTATCAAAATTCCGGGTTAAAGGCACAAATAACCGGGTCTGATGGGCCGATACCGGACAACAGGCATTTAAGATTTTTAAGATGCCATCATTCGGAAAATAAATGGTCAAGGTCGCTGCAAAAGGTGGATAAACATCAAATTCACGCGTCCATAAAAAGCCTTCGGGTGCTAAATGCTGCATACCATGCGGATAATTGCTGACATTGGAAATATAGATACTTTTCAGGCCATAGTCAGTGCGTTCGGTATGATATATCGGTACCACCGGATTGTCCCGATCAGCAAAGGCCTGATGATGCACCCAGGCAAAATGTGCAACATCAATAAAACCTTCTAACTGACGGCCGCTAGAACCGGCAATATCCACACTGGGTGGTAAAATGGATTGATGCTCAGCATCTTCCCAAGTATCCAGCACCGGAAAATTGGCTGCCTGTTCATCGCGCCCGAACAGGCTGGTCCAGACCAGACCATATTTCAGCACCACCGGAAACGTGGTCAGGCTAAAACGCTCCGAAATCTGGGTCAGGTCGGGCTGGGCCGGAATTTTGGTGCATTTGCCGGCACGGTTATAGTGCAGCCCATGATAAGGACAGACAATTTCCTCGCCCTCTACCCAGCCTTTGCTTAAAGGCACACCGCGATGTGGGCAAATATCCCGCACCAGCTGGATGTCACCACTTTCTGTCCGGTACAGCGCCATTTTCACATCCAGTAAAGTCACCTGTTGCGGCTGGCTGCTGACATCCTGAATTCGCGCCACCGGATACCAATGCTGCGCCAGAATATGCCAGTCACTGGCATCAAAGCGGCTGTCATGGGGTTGGGCAAACAGTTTGATTACAGGAATCGCATTCATAGGCTGGCTCACTTTTAAGCTATACAGGTGCAAGAAAAAACGGAAATCAGCCGGTTTTCTCATGTCGTTTATTGTTAATTTCCTGTTTTAAATTAAGAGCTTCTGCTTTTTCTGTCTATTAGAATGTTTTTGATGATCTGTTCTAAATATTCGAACACTTTAGTCAAAATTGGCCTGAACTGGCGCAGATCTTGCTCTTTTAAAACCTGTCGATATCACGCTGGCCAGGTCTTAAATGGTGAATACCCCATTTTCGCGTTTTTCAGAATATTTTATTGCGGTGGCGCAAACCGGCAGCTTGCGTAAGGCAGCCGAACAGCTGTTTATTTCGGTATCTGCCGTGCATCGACAAATTGTACTGGCCGAGCAGGAACTTAGGATTGCACTATTTGAACGTCTGAATCATGGGCTACGGCTGACTTTGGCCGGAGAGTTACTGTATGCCGATCTGTTAAAATGGCAAAAGGAATTTCAGCAGACCCGCATCCGTTTTGATGAAATTCAGGGCCTGCATCGTGGCAGCATTGAATTTGGCTTAATTTCAGCGCTCAGCGAAAGTTTTGTGCTGCAGTCGATGCAACACATGAGCCAGCATTATCCCTGGATTGATTTTCACGTGCATGTGCTGGACAGTGAAAAAGTCGCGCAGATGATTCAGGCCGCGGAGCTGGATTTTGGTCTGCTGCTGAATCCGCAAGCGCATCCGCATTTAGAAGTGGTGGCTTTTGTGGAAATTCCGCTGGGTTTTGTGATTCCCGTTGAGCATCCTCTGGCAGAACAAACACCGCTGTATTTTTCCGATACCTTGCCTTATGCCCATTTAATGCCAGCACCACCGCTGATTATTCATGAATATGTCAGCGCGCTGTATAAGCACCATCAGTTTAGTCCGCGTAGCCGCATCGAATGTAATGACATTCGCATGTTAATGTCATTGTTAAAGCAGAATTTGGGGCTGGGGCTAATGAGTTATTTAGATGCTCTGCCGCTCCTGGAGCATCAAACAGCCATCTTTAAACCGGTTCAGGACAAAGGTTTATATCCACTGACGCTGGCCCTGTGTGTGGCACCGAAACGGCAACTTTCCCGGATTGCGCAAATCATGATGAAACAGTTAACCGAGCAGATGGAGCAGCTACAACAGCAGATTGCCCAGCTTTAAAAAACGGGCTGAATCAAAGGTACTACATTGTCCCGTTGCAAACGGCTGATACCCTGCACTTTTTGCACCTGATATACCGTGGCCTGAAGTTCCCTCAATTCTTCCGGATGATGGGTCACATAAATCATGCCCAGCTGCAGTTCGCGCTGAATGCATTTTAAAAATGGCAGTATCTGCTGTTTTAACTGCTGATCCAGTCCGCTTAAGGGTTCATCCAGCAGCAATAACTGCGGTGCAGACAATAAAGCCCGGCCAATCGAAACGCGCTGCGCTTCCCCACCGGATAATTGATGCGCTTTGCGTCGAATCAGCCTGGACAGTTCTAACAGCTCAACAATCTGCTCAAACTCAAATTTACGCTGTGCCAGCGGCTGTAAACCTTCTGCATATCTTAAATTCTGCTCAACATTCAAATGCGGAAATAACAGGGCTTTCTGAAAAATCAGGGCAATTTTACGTTGATGCACAGGCACAAATACCTGCTGCTGGGTATCGAGCAATAAACGGTGATTCAGCACAATCCGGCCCTGTTGCGGCCGTAACAGTCCAGCCAGCAGATGCAAAAAGCTGGTTTTACCAGAACCGGAGGGCCCCAGAATGCCAACAATCTGCTCTGCACAGGCCAGCTGCAGCTGTAATTTGAACTGCGCATTCTGATAATCGATCTGACAATCCAGCATCAGCTTTGCCCCAATTTACGTTGATATCTGTGCAAAATAAAATAATTGGCCAACAAGGCGGCAAAGGCCAAGCCGGTAGACAATAGCACCAGGCGTATGGCAGCGGCTTCGCCATCAGGCTGTTGAATGAGTGTATAAATAGCGATGGGAATGGTGCGGGTTTCATCCGGGATATTGCCAACAAAGGTAATGGTGGCGCCAAATTCACCCAGACTGCGGCTAAAGCCCAGAATACTGCCCATAAGAATCCCGGGCAGCACCAGCGGTAAGCTAATACTGAAAAAGACTTTCAGCGGCGCAGCCCCAAGTGAGGCTGCCACCTGTTCCAGCTGTGGATTTAACATTTGAAAAGACAAACGAATCGGTTGAACCAGCAAGGGAAACGCCACCAGCATGGCGGCCAGTACTGCACCTTTCCAGTTAAATGCCAGCTCAATACCCAAGTACGCCAGCACCTGTCCAATCCAGCCTTGCGGGCTAAACAGCACCAGCAATGCATAGCCCAACACTACCGGCGGTAAGACCATCGGCAGTTGTAACATGGCTTCAAGCAAAAACTTGCTGCGAAATTCATAACGTGCCAGCATCCAGCCCAGACAAATTGCAAATGGCAGGCAAAACAAGGTCGCGACGCTGGCCACTTTGGCAGACAGATACAAGGCACTTAGTTCTTCGGGACTGAGCATCAAAGCAGCAACCTAGGGGCGAAAACCATGTTGAACAAAAATCTTGTGAGCCGCGGCGCTACCCAGATAGCGCCGGAACTTGACCGCCTGACGATTCTTTTCACCCTGTTTGGTTAAAGCCGCGGTATAGACAATGTCCGGATGGGTCTGCACCGGAAACGCACCCAGCACTTTTACTTTATCGCTACTGACGGCATCGCTGCGATAAACAATGCCGACCTGACAGGCACCGCGCTCGACAAAGGCCAAAGCAGCCCGGGCATCCGACGCGCCAATAATGCGTTTTTCCAGCCGTTTATACCAGCCCAGCTTGGTCAGACTATGTTTGGCATATTTTCCAACCGCCACCGAATCGACCTGTCCGGTACACAGCCGGCCCGTAAAGGCCTGAGGAAAATTAAAGGTAGGATGCGCCCGAAACGGAATCCGCGCATCTTTCAGGGCAATTGCCACCAGCTGGTTATAAATAATTGGTTTGACCTGACTGGCTTTGACCTTGTTGCGTTTCACCAGATAGGTCATCCAGTCCTGATCGGCGGGGAAATAAAGATCGACTTTTGCACCGCGGACAATATGTTTGGCCAGGGTCGATGAAGTGCCAAAAACCGGTACAATCTTGGCTTCAGGATGTTGCAGCTGATAATGCCGAATCACATCCGTCAATGCCGGGCCCAGACTTGCAGCTGCATACACCTGAACGGAATTGGCTCGACTGAATGTGCTTAAGCACAAGGCGACACAGATTAAAACAAGTTGGATGGTCTTCAAAACGCACTCCCTCAATGCTGTATGAATATTCCCTTTAAGCATTGGCCTTTTTGAATCGGCTGATGGGCCGGCACACGCACCAGACAGTTGGCTTACATCAGATTACTGAGCATATGCGACTGCTGCTTGGCTAAACTGTGCAGTTTCAACACCCCATCTTCAAAACAGGCGGCCATTCTTAAAATCCTTTCTCTCGCATCGGGCTTTAAGTCATGTTGTATTTGCCCTGTCCACCACGCGGGCGGCTGACTTTTCCCTTGTAATACTTCTAATAAAGTTTGCGTATAGATCGAGATTCCAACATATACCGCCGCAGGATTGCCCGGCAATGCCAATAAATGACAAAATTTGTTAGCCGATTTTCGGTATCTGGCAAAAAAAACCGGTTTCCCCGGCTTCTGTTTCACTTTCCAGAACACCTGCTCAAAGCCTACATTTAAAGCCACCGGACGGATAAAATCATAATCACCAACCGAAATTCCGCCAGTGCTGATGATGACATCATACTCCTCCTGAAGTTGCTGAAAGTATCGGATTAAGGCAATTTCATTATCTTCCACATGCACAATATGCACAGGTTGATGCCGTGCCTGACACCAGGATGCAATTAAAGGCGCATTGGCATCAAAAATTTTTCCTGCTTGCAGATCTGCAGCCGACTGCGCGACTTCATCGCCGGTAATCAGCACGGCAACTTTAGGCTGCTGATAGACCTGTACCTGATCAATACCGGCCATGCTTAAGGCGGCAATTGCGCCGATATTTAAATATTGTCCGGCTGATGCCAGTAACTGACCTTGGGTAATTTCTTCGCCCACATTCCGGATATCGGCATGCAGTTTGAGCGCAGTCTCTAGCTGAACCAGATGGCTCGACATCCGCTGCACAATTTCCTGACGTGCCACCGTGGTGGTACCGGCAGGAATGGGCGCGCCGGTAAAAATACGCATCGCCTGTCCACGCTGCAGCGTCACATCGGCTGATTGACCTGCCCGGATTTCACCGACCAGCTGGAACTGCGCGCCTGGCGCTATCTCTCCATCGCTACACAGGGCATAACCATCGACTGCACTTTGGGAAAATAAAGGCAGATCAATCCCCGCATAAATATCTTCAGCTAAATAACGATGCAGGCCCTGTTGTAGTTGCAGGGTTTCCACCTCCAGACAGGGTGTTGCCGCAATCATCTTATCTAGTGCTTGATCCAGACTGATCAACCCGCTTTCTACACCACAACCTGACATTATTGATAGCCTCCTGCATGTGGAATATTTTTCTGCACATCAAAGACATGCACCAAGGCCGGTAATACCGCCAGCAAGGATTCCTTCGCCCCCTGACGACTGCCCGGTAAAGTCATCACCAGACTATTTTCGATATAGCCGGCGACTCCACGGCTTAAAGCCGCATACAGCGTGCGTTTCTGGCCAAAACTGCGCGAGGCTTCCATCAGCCCTGGAATTTCCCGTTCTAATAGCGGAGCCAGGGTTTCTACGGTTAAATCTTTAGGGCCAAGACCAGTGCCGCCAACCGTTAAAATCAGCGGATACTGATTTTTCTGCTGTTCAATTAAGGCCAGCAGCTGTTCCGGGCTATCCGGAATCACCTGATACTGAACCTGCTGGAAATTGGCCTCTGCCAATAGCTCCAGGACATTCTGGCCGGCGGTATCCGGTTTTTTACCAGCGGCGACGGTATCGGACAGCACAATCACCGAAGCCGGCATCGGCTGCGCCAAGACCCGGCTAAAATGGGATTTACCGCCTTTTTTCTGCTGCAGTTTGCATTGATCCAGACACAAATCTTCCGGTTCACAGTGCGGTTTCAGCATGTCGTATAAGGTCAGTCCGGCCAGACTGGCTGCGGTTAAGGCTTCCATCTCGACACCGGTCGGACCAATAGTTTCTACCGTGGCAATAATCTCGACATGCTGTTCATGCAGTTCATAATCCACATCGGCCCGGTAAATGGGTAAAGGATGGCACAGCGGAATCAGCTCATCGGTACGTTTGGCTGCCAGAATACCGGCAATACGCGCAGTTTTCAGCGCATCGCCTTTTTCGGTATTGCCCTGACGCAGCAGCTCGATACAGTGCGGCGGCGCATATAAAATGGCACTGGCCACCGCAGTACGATAGGTTTCGGCTTTCATGCCTACATTTTTCATGACTTTATTCCGGAATTATTGATTTAAAAAATTAGGCTTAACATCAAATTTAAAGCGGCCATTGATAGGCGTTTTCGCCTGCATGGGGGTGATTGCAGCACTCGGTATGCGTATTCGCTTCCACTGGCGGATGATCTTTACGAATACAGCAGCCTTCGACATACTGGCTGCTGCCATCGCAATAAAATTCTTCTTTCCAGACCGGGACTTCATGTTTGACCCGCTCTACCGCCACCTCGCAGGCCTGAAAGGCTTCACGGCGATGCGGCGCATACGCCATGGCAATAATTGCGGTTTCACCAATGGCTAAATCCCCAATCCGGTGGATGACCCGCACATACGACACGCCATATTGCTGCTGAATTTCCTGCTCAATCTGCCGGATCATTTTTTCTGCCACCGGTGCATAGGCGGTATATTTCAGCGACTGCACCGCTTTACCTTCATGATGATTGCGGACTGTGCCCACAAAAATGCCAATGCCACCACATTCGGGAAAGTGCTGAATCTCATCGAAGCTGGACTGGCTGAGTGGCATATCCTGAATCCGGGCAAACTGTTTTAGATGTTGCATCGTTTAACCTCCTGCCACCGGTGACAGCAACACCAGCGTGGTACTGTGCTGCAAAGTCTGCTGGCGTGGCACAATATCTTCACCAATCGCGCAGGCACACCGCTCGACCAGAGCTGCCGCCGCCGGATAACTGTGGTTTAACTGCAGCAACAAGTCCGCAATGGCGGTACCGGGCAGACACTGCATCTGAATGGTTTCTGGCAGCGCCTGTTTTACAGCGCCAAAGGATTCAATCTGAATCAGGATATCGTGCATACTTAACCTCCAATCATATACATGCTGATTTTCCGGGCGCTCCCGGCAGTGGTTGTGGCTTGAGAATGAATGGCATGAAAGCCGGCTTTTTTCTGCCAGATATAGCTTTGTAATTGCTGCAGTAACTGCTCACGTGCCGCGGGCGCCATGTGAGTCTGCAGCTGTTCAATCAATGCTTTTAAGGGTACAGGCTGTTCGGCAAACAGACAGTTATACAGTTCACCCTGGGCGCTTAAACGCAACCGGTCACACTGGCCACAAAAGGCATGGCTGATGGTGGAAATAATCCCCACCGGATGGCCATCGACCCGATATTCCCGTGCCGGATTCGCGCCTTGGCTGTGGATGGCTTCGACCGGAAAATGCTGGCTTAAGCGCTGCAAAATTTCCTGCTCGGTGACTACATGCGCGGCGCTCCAGCGTCCATCACCATCCAGCGGCATAAATTCAATAAAACGCAGCGCAATCTGCTCGGCTTTGCTCCACTGCAAAAGTGGCACCATCTGGTCGTCATTAATGCCTTTAATGAGCACGCTATTTAGTTTGACAGGCAAATGCGCCTGCTGCGCGGCCTGAATCCCGTCGAGTACCGGCTGTAGCTGTTTTTGGGTTAGCGTAAAAAACTGCTGTGGATCTAAACTGTCCAGGCTGATATTTAAATCATCCAGACCAGCCTGTTTTAATTCCTGCGCATAGCGGCTTAAATAATGGCCATTTGTGGTCATGGAAATTCGCGCCAGCCCCAATTGGCGTAAGGGCTGTAAATCCCGGATAAAATGCACCACACCCTGGCGCATCAGCGGTTCGCCGTCGGTAATGCGGATATGCTGAATACCGTGCTCAACCATCAACTGGCAAAACTGCAGCAAGGCCTCAAAACTCAGCAGCTGATGTTTCTTCATCCATTCAGGATGTTCAGGCATACAGTAGACACATTTAAAATTGCAGCGATCGGTCACAGAAATCCGCAGCTTGCGTTTGCTCCGGCCAAACTGATCCTGAAAATATGCGGGTCTCACGGGAATCTGGGGATTGATCACGCCTGTTATCCTCTGGGCAATTGCTTCATGGCTGTGCAATAGGCAATAGGTTTGCACGGATCACATGCCGCGCTTTAGGCTTGAATTTGCAATTAATGTTCCAACTTTGGGCTTTTGATAAAGAGAGTGTTTAAATTCTGCCCAGCACATGTTAGAAGCGAAGAAATGAGATGATTTTTAAAGAAATTTCAGCTGACGATACTGTTGCAGTTCATCCAGCGAGTTAATACTGTGAAAAAATAGCGCACGATTTTTAAATTTTGCCACCTGAGCATGCATTTCTGCGAAACAATGCTTTAAACTGCACTGATGTTGTGCAAGATGCGCGCGAAGTGTGGGCAAACTGCTGCGTTTCATCAGACAAAATGGATACAGCGCCTGCCCGTTCATCATCACATAGGCCACGTCGGCCTGCGGCTGTCTGGCCAGACGCTGATGCAACCGTGGCAGCACATCGGGCGGAATATAGGTCACATCACAGGGAACAAACAGCACATAGTTGGCCTGCACATGGCCCCAGGCGCTTTTCATGCCCATCAACGGGCCTAGAAAACCGCCTTCATCATCATGATAACACTGCAGATGCGGCAGCAATCTGGCATAAATAGAACGATCGCGATGGCTATTGATCCACAATTGCTGAATTTCCGTTTTAAAGCGCCGCTGGATTTTGAGCAGCTGGATATCATCATCAAACTTTTGTAGCAGCTTGTTCATGCCATTCATGCGGCGGGCTTGTCCGCCCGCCAGAATGACCAGATCCGTGGCAGGATAATCCATCTGAATGGTGGCATAGTTGCGATTCATGGCATTTCCTCCATCTGACAGGCTTTAATCAGGCCACGAATTTCCGGTAAACATGAACCGCAATTGCCGCCAGCTTTTAAACAGGCCGTGACCTGTTTTTCATGGCTTAACTGCTGCTCCCGAATGGTCTGGATGATGCGGTTTTTGCCGACTTTAAAGCAGCTACATACCAGCGGTCCTTCATTGTTCTGTACCGACATGGCCTGTCCGGCCAGCAAGGCTTTACGATGCGTGGCACTTAAACGCTCACGTTTAAACAGGCTGGCGACCCAGTCCCGATCGGGCAATAAAGCGTTGGGCGCAATATACAGACTGGCGATTAAAATCCCGTCCTGTAACACCACACTATGGCTGATGAATGCCGATGGATCTTCCAGCTGCAGCCATTCAAAGCAGCTATCTTCCAGTTGTAGCAGCTGTTTAATCTGTGCGGCGGTATGTTTAAATTTTTTCCGGTCGGCCAGTTCATAACGAACCGCTTTGGCGGTCTGAATCTTGCTCCACCACGCTACCTGCGCCAAAGTAATCTGAACTGCCGCTTCATGCCCATGGCGAATATACAACACCCCCTGCCAGTCGGTATAAAATGGCTGGATGCTGACCGGGGTATGTTTAAATTCCGGTTCACCAGAAATGACATCCACCACCGGATTGACCACTTTTCCAATTCGCGCATCGGAAGCGACCTGATCATTCCAGTGAATAGGCGCAAACAGCTGACCACGACGAATACCAGTCGAGACTTCAACCCGCAATACACAGCTGCCCCAGCGGGATTTCAGCTCCACCAGTTCCCCATCTTTCAGCGCATCATTCGGATGAATTTCACAATAGGGCTCGGCTTTGTGAGTGCTTAAATTGGCCGATAAACCGGTACGGCTCATGGTGTGCCACTGGTCACGAATCCGGCCGGTATTCAGAATGAGAGGATAATCGTCACAAGCGCCATGCACCGGGTCGATGGCCGGAGTGGCAATAAAACGGGCTTTGCCATTCGGAAAGCTAAACTGCCCCTGGGTAAACAGCTGTTCCACCGGTGAATTCTGCTGAGGTGTTAATACTGGCCATTGCAGCGGCTGTAGCTGTTCATACTGTTGCAGGCTTAGCTGGCTCAGACCGCTTAAATTAAAGTAGCGAAATAGCGGATAGTCCTGACGCTGTGTCACCGGACCATTTTCACAGGCCGATAAAGCCGCATGTTCCAGAAAAATCTCATGCACATGCTGATAATCGAAACCGTGAAAGCCCATAGCCTTGGCTACCTGACTGATCGCCCACCAGTCGGCCTTGGCCTGACCCGGTGCGGGCAAAAAGGCACGCTGTCTGGAAATGCGCCGTTCGGAATTGGTAACACTGCCCTCTTTTTCGCCCCAACCCAAAGCCGGTAATAAAATATCGGCATAGGCGGTGCTATCGGTATCCTGACAGATATCCGACACCACCACAAAATCACACTGCGCCAAGGCGCGTTTGACCTGATCGGCATTGGGTAAACTCACCACCGGATTGGTGGCCATAATCCACAGTGCCTTGATTTTCCCGGCTTCTACCGCTTCAAACAGATCGACCGCTTTTAACCCCGCTTGGATGGCAATTTTTGGACTGTTCCAGAACTGTTGTACCAGCTGCTGATGGGCCGGCTGATCCAGATCCAGATGCGCGGCCAGCATATTGGCCAGTCCACCCACTTCACGGCCGCCCATGGCATTCGGTTGTCCGGTCATGGAAAACGGTGCTGCGCCCGGCTTGCCAATTTTGCCTGTTAACAGATGACAATTAATAATACTATTGGCTTTATTCACGCCTTGTGAAGACTGGTTCACCCCCATCGAAAACAGGGTCATGACTTTGTCAGTCTGGGCAAACTTTTCAAAAAACAGCTGTAATTTCTCGGCAGAAATCCCCGTACGCACTGCCACATTTTCCAGCTGCTGCTCTGCCGCACTGGCTTCTAGCGCCTGCTGCAAGCCTTCGGTATAGGCAGCGGTAAAACTGTGGTCCTGATGACCATTTTGCTGTAAGTACTGCAGCAAGCCGTTAAATAATGCAACATCTTGCCCGAGCATAATCGGCAAATGTAAATCGGCCGCTTCACAGGTTGCGGTAAAGCGTGGGTCGACCACCACCACAAACAGATTGCGCTGTTCTTTGGCCTGCATCATGCGCTGATACAGAACCGGATGGCACCAGGCAGTATTGGAACCGACCAGCACCACCATCTCGGTCTGTTCAAAATCTGCATAGCTAGCAGGCACCAGATCTTCACCAAAGGCCCGTTTATGCGCCGCCACCGCAGAGGACATACACAGCCGCGAGTTGGTATCAATATTGGCCGTGCCCAGATAGCCTTTGACGAATTTATTGACCACATAATAGTCTTCGGTCAGCAATTGCCCCGAAACATAAAAAGCAATACTTTCCGGGCCATACTGCTCGATACAGTGCTGGAATTTTTGCGCAATTTTGGTGGTGGCAGTGTGCCAGTCGGTTGGCTGACGGTTGTCCTTGCGGCCCAGCATTGGGGTTAATACCCGTGTCTCTAGCCCCAAGGTATCGGCCAGATTGCTGCCTTTAATACACAGTTTGCCAAAGTTGGCTGGATGCTGCACATCGCCTTCGACTTTCACCTGCACGCCCTGTGGTGAATGGCTGACATGGGCCTTAACCCCACAACCAACCCCACAATAAGGACAGGTGGTTTGCGTAGTCATCGTTTTTAATTCTGTGGAGCTATGCAGTTCCACCACTGGGATACTATTCATTGCTGCTGTGCTCCTTAATTATCTAAATTCACGTAATTCCGATTTTTATCTTGGCTTTATTTGAAATACGAAATTTGTGTAAGCATTCACTATCGTGAGGTGGCATGGATGCCACCGATTCCCATCATTACAGGACGTAATGTATGGGAATCTAAGATTATTGTTACTTTTGATCTTTCAAAAGTAAGGGAGTGCCTACACGTAAACAGTTGTTTTAGCACTCCATTTGAGGCTATGACATCCTTCTTATGAAGTACTAATTACAGAGATCTAATTACCCCGCTTTCTTTAATGCAAAATCTTTACCAAACAGCAGTTTGTTGCGGATTTGATGAATTGGGGTCTGATCTGCAATCAGCTCGGCATACCAGGCGCCATCTTCGGTATCGCCAAACAGTACTGCACCAATGACTTTGTCTTTCTGGATGATGATACGTTTATAAATCTGACGTTTTTCATCCTTCAGGACAATGTCTTCAAAATCATCTTCCGGTTCAAAATTACCGGCCGAGAACACATCACAACCACTGACTTTGAGCTGGGTCGGAACAGTAGGTGCCTTAAAGGTCAGGCTGCCGTGCTCTGCTAGATGCGAGGCACAAATGAAGGCCTGTCCCCACAGTGGCTCTACCAGACCAAAAGTTTGACCACGGTGTTCGATACACTCACCGACTGCATAAATACTCGGGTCATAACTTTGCATGGTGTCATTGACCAGCACCCCACGCTGACAGCGCAGGCCGGCACTTTGCGCCAGTGCAATATTCGGACGGATTCCCACCGCAAACACCACCAGATCGGCATCGAGCAGCGTGCCATCGTTTAGCCGGACTTGTGTGACATGGCCATTTTCACCAAGCAGCATTTCGGTATTGGCTTCGGTCAGGATACGAATACCTTTTTCTTCAATACTGTTTTTCAACATTAAGCTGGCTTTGCTATCCAGCTGACGATCCATAATACGGTCCATCAGATGCAGCACGGTAACGTTCATGCCACGCTGTTTCAAACCATAGGCCGCTTCAAGTCCAAGTAAACCACCACCAATAACCACAGCATTTCGTTTCTGTTCGCAATATTCCAGCATCCGGTTCACATCATAGATATCGCGGAAGCTGAGCACACCGTCCAGCTCTGTGCCCGGAATTGGTGGAATAAAGGGCTGCGAGCCAGTGGCTAAAATCAGCCGGTCATAATTCACCACCTGCCCCGACTGGGTGAAGACTTGCTTGCGTGGACGATCAATTTTCACCGCAGCATCACCGGCAATCAGCTGAATACCTTTTTCGGCATACCAGGCATGCGGATGCAGCATGATATCGTCCACCGTTTTATCACCGGCCAAGACCGGGGACAGCATAATCCGGTTGTAGTTGCCCCACGGTTCTTCGCCAATCACGGTAATCTCGTAACGATCAGGTGCCATATCCAGCAAATCTTCCAGACAGCGCATGCCCGCCAGACCATTACCCACCAGCACCAGCTTCATTTTTTCCTGTTGCACGCCATTATTGGTGATATAGGTTTTTTGTGCGGTCGGACTGACAAAAACCCGGCCCTGTTCAATTTTGCTTGGAAACACCAGTAATTTCTGGTCTTTATCTTCCAGACAGCGGCCGGTGGCCAGACTGAAATGCTGTTTATAGATTGGTGATGCCACCACACGCTCACCTTGCAAATCACCCAGAATGCCGCGCGACATCACATTGGCGCCGCTAAACGGGTCCTGATTACTCAGGGCATAAACACGCTGTTCCTGCCCCACACGGAAAATTGCAATCTGCTGGCCTTCCACCAAGGCTGCCACGCCGGTATGTGGTGTAATCTCCTCCAGATGACAGACCTCTACCCAATCCAATTCATTCATATCTTTTAAAATTGTCATCATCGTTATCCTGTGCTTTGGCATCTTCTGCTGCATATCCCATTTGGTTTTTCTGGCGGATTTGCTTTAGAAGATGCGTCTTGATCTTGAAGGTTATGCCTGCATCACCGGAATCCGGCTTTCATCACGCTCGGCTGCCGTTTTCGGGCGAATCTGCCCACGCTCGGTGGCAAACTGGATGTGCGGATCGTGCTGCTCGGCTTTGGCATTGATAAAGGTTTTAAAGCGTTTGCGTACTTCCGGATCTTCAATCGCGGTGCGCCATTCATCCTGATAAGTACCCACCACATGCTGCATGCGGCGTTCTAGTTCTTCGGCCAGACCTAAGGAATCGTGCACAATCACGTCTTTCAGATAATCCAGCCCGCCCTCCAGGTTGTCGCGCCAAACCGAAGTACGTTGTAAACGGTCTGCGGTTTGAATGTAGAACATAAAGAAGCGGTCGATGTATTTGATTAAGGTGCTGGTATCCAGATCGGAAGCCAGCAGCTCGGCATGACGCGGTTTCATGCCACCATTACCGCAAACATACAGGTTCCAGCCTTTTTCAGTGGCAATCACGCCCACATCTTTACTTTGTGCTTCGGCACATTCACGGGTACAGCCCGATACGGCCATTTTCAGTTTGTGTGGAGAGCGCAGGCCTTTGTAACGGTTTTCCAGGAAAATCGCCAAGCCAACTGAATCATCCACGCCATAACGGCACCAGGTGCTACCCACGCAAGATTTTACGGTACGCAGTGACTTGCCATAGGCATGACCCGATTCAAAACCGGCATCAATCAGTTTTTGCCAGATTTCCGGTAACTGATGTACCTGCGCCCCAAACATATCCACGCGCTGACCACCGGTCAGTTTGGTGTACAGGCCGTATTCCTTGGCAATCTGGCCAATGGCAATCAGGCCATCTGGAGTCACTTCACCACCGGCCATTCGTGGGACCACCGAATAAGAACCATCTTTCTGGATATTGCCCAGATAGTAGTCATTGCTATCTTGCAGGCCGGCATGACTTGGTTTTAGCACAAAGTCATTCCAGCAGGAGGCCAGAATATTGGCCACAGTTGGTTTACAGATATCACAGCCCAGACCGTGACCATGTTGCTGGATTAAATCTTCAAAAGTCTTGATCTCGTTCACACGCACCAGGTGATACAGTTCCTGACGCGAATAGGCAAAGTGTTCACAAAGATAGTTATTGACCGTCACCCCTTGACGCTGCAATTCGGCTTTTAATACCTGAGTCACTAAAGGTGCACAGCCTCCACAAGCAGTTGCGGCCTGGGTACATTTCTTCAGTGCACCGAGTGAAGTTGAACCGGCTTCAATCGCCTGGCAGATATCGGCTTTAGACACGTTATTACAGGAACAGATGGTGGCGCTGTCTGGCAGCAAATCGACACCGCTGCCACCGGCTTTGGCACCTGACTCGGCAAAGCCCGGCATGATCAGGCTTTCTGGCTGTTCTGGAACAGCCAGACCATTCAGCATCATTTGCAGTAGATCGTTATATTCTTTGGCACAGCCAACCAGCACCGCACCCAGCAATCTTTTTTTTTCCGCATTAACCACAATTTTCTTGTAGATCAGTGCATCTTCATCGGCATAAAAATAGCTGAGTGAATTTGGAGTCATGGCATGTGCATCACCAATAGATGCCACATCCACACCCATCAGCTTTAATTTAGTGCTCATGTCGGCGCCAGCAAAGCAGTTCGGGTTTTGCTGCATCACATGCTTGGCGGCAATTCGAGCCATGTCATAGCCCGGTGCGACCAGACCGTAAATCTTGTTTTGCCACAGCGCACATTCCCCAATCGCATAAATATCCGGATTGGAAGTCTGACAGTAATCATTAATCACAATCCCGCCGCGCTCGCCAATGCTGAGTCCGCTTTGGCGCGCCAGTTCATCACGTGGACGAATCCCGGCAGAAAACAGGATGATATCGGTTTCCAGTTCAGCGCCATCACCAAACTTCATCACATGCTTGGCCGACGCGCCATCTTCAATTGAGGAGGTGGCTTTCTGGGTATGGACTCTCACGCCCAGATCTTCAATTTTGCTGCGCAGCACCTTACCGCCCAGGTCATCAACCTGCACCGCCATCAGACGCGGCGCAAACTCGACTACATGGGTTTCCAGATTTAGGTCTTTTAAGGCTTTGGCTGCTTCCAGACCAAGTAAACCGCCACCAATCACGACACCAGATTTGGCATTCAGACTAGCGGCTTTAATTGCATCCAGATCTTCAATAGTGCGGTAAACAAAGCAGTTTTCACGGTCATTGCCCGGAATAGGTGGCACAAAGGCATAAGAGCCCGTCGCCAGTACCAGTTTGTCATAGGCAATCACATCACCCTGATTGGTGGTGACCAGTTTATGTACCGGGTCAATATCCGTGGCTTTGGTATTGAGGCGCAGATCAATGCCATAGGCATCGGCGAAGTCACTGCGGCATAGACTTAGGTCTTTGGCAGACTTGCCGGTGAAGTATTCAGTTAAATGTACGCGATCATAAGCCAAACGCGGTTCTTCTGCCAAAATGGTGATTTCAACCTCATCGCCCGCAGTTTCCAAAACCGATTCGATAAATTTGTGGCCGACCATACCGTGGCCAATCATGACAAGTTTCATACAGTTCTCCTCAATAATATTCTGTGTTGGCTTAGGCTGCGTTATTGCGTTCAACAATGGCCTGTTCGAACAGGCGTTGTTCTTTTTCTTTATGCTCCACCGAGAAGCGAATCATCAGGACAAAACTTGCGGCAATCACCACCAGTCCGCCCAGAACCATCAGGCAGGTCTGAATATCCAGTACGCCTTTTAACAGGAAGCCTGCAGCGACTGCACCGACGTTCCCACCAGCCCCAATAATGCCGGCCACGCCGCCCAGTGCATCGCGGTCAATAAATGGCACCAGTGCATAGGTCGCGCCGCAGGCCATGTGGGTAAACAGGGCAAAAATGGTCATCACTAAAATGGCCAGCATGGCGCTGTTCATTTGCGAGAACAGAATCAGGAACAAGCCTTCCATTAAAATCATGGCAAACAGCACTTTGGTACGCCCATCCAGACCACTTTTTAGTGCGACCTTGTCAGAGACAATGCCGCCCAGTGCACGGGCAAACAGGGCCAGCAAACCGAAAATGCCCGCCGCCATGCCAGCTTCTTTCAGGCCAAAGCTGAAGTGTTCGACGTAATACATCGCCACAATGTTGTGAATAAAGATTTCAATCCCGAAACAGGCGGCATAGGCACCAAATAAAATCCAGACGCGGTAGTTACGTGCAGCATGCAGCAGAATCGCCATACCGCCTTTTTTGTCGCTGCCGACCTGAATGCCCTGTTCGCGTAATTCTTTAAAGTTGCCTTGGGTACAGTCCTGAGTCAGTTTCCAGTACAGGATGCCGACAATAATCATCATGATGCCCGGTACCAGCAAAGCAATACGCCAACCCATGGCCTGCTCGACCCCAAACATCACCAAGGCAGATAACAGCAAAGGCATCAGCGCCTGGGTAGCGCCGCCGCCGGCATTGCCCCAGCCTGCTGTAGTGGCATTGGCTGTTCCCACCACATTCGGTGCAAACATGATGCTGGTGTGATATTGGGTAATCACGAAGCTGGCACCAATGGCGCCAATCAGCAAACGGAAAAACAGGAAGGATTCATAACTGTTGGAAGCTGCCACCCCAAACACCGGAATACTGCCGATAATTAGCAAGGCGGTATAGGTTTTGCGCGGGCCGTATTTATCACACAGCGGCCCGACAATTAAGCGGACCAGAATGGTGATGGCCACCGCGGCAATATTGATATTGGCGATCTGATCTTTGGTTAGGTTGAACTCGCCGGCAATGACTGGCATTAACGGTGCGCAGGCAAACCAGGCAAAGAAACAGACAAAAAATGCGAGCCAACTCATATGGAAGGCTCTCATCGCTGAAGTTTTAAAGTTAAATAGACTTATTTTTGTCGCTTTATTCGCTTGCAAATTTGAAGACATGACCATCTCCTACCTGAACTGAACGTGTGGGTTAACCTGCTATACGGATAGCTGCATAACAGATTCGAACAGAG
The DNA here is from genome assembly GCF_013420645.1 of Acinetobacter sp. C15. NCBI lineage: Bacteria > Pseudomonadati > Pseudomonadota > Gammaproteobacteria > Moraxellales > Moraxellaceae > Acinetobacter > Acinetobacter sp. C15. The sequence continues at coordinate 64,130 of NZ_VOXR01000008.1, read as the reverse complement.
CGGACGTCGTTGGCCGTCTTTCAAATTTTGGGAGTCTTCTTTGACTCAGCTGGAATAATGCAGATAGTGTGCCAACTTTTTAGAAAAGCTCAGCAGCTTGCTGTTTTTTATTGGGTTTTGAGGGTTATTTATTCTGAGTGAAGGTATTCAGATGCTGTCTACCTCCCGATTTCACGGTTCTGGCAGCCTCCTGTTTTATTTTTTAAAGCTCGCTGCCTTATCTTGGTGCGTTTTGTTTCATGCAAGTGCATCTTCCTGTTAAGTTCAGATTTAATTTTTGATTTTAAAGGTTTTATTTCAATAAATTTGGGTTTGGCACCATCTTTGCATTATTAAAAGCACTCGTTGTACAGACTCTATTGAGAGTTGCATGCCAAAACTGAAAATCGCGTTAATTGATGATGATCTCGAGCGCGCAGAGTTCATCAAAGCCTCCTTGATTCAGCATGAATTTGAGGTGGTTGCCTGTTTAATTATCAATCATTCCAATATGTTCCATTTACAGCAATTGCATGCCGATGTAATTCTGCTGGATATGGACCATCCGCATCGGGACATTATTGAAAGCTGCGTCAGCCAGTTTGATTTACCGACCGTGCTGTTCACCAAAAACAGCCACAAAGACACCATCAAAAATGCCATTGATGCCGGTGTTACTGCCTATATTGTCGATGGGATTGATCCGGCCAAGCTGGACAGCATTCTGGAAATTTCCATCGAGCAGTTTAAAAAACACAAAAAGCTGCTGCACGATCTGGAAGAAACCAAAGGCAAACTGGCCGACCGTAAAGATGTCGAAAAAGCCAAGGTCTTGCTGATGCAGATGCATGCCTTAAGCGAAGAAGATGCCTTTGGCCTGCTACGCAAAAATGCCATGAGCCACCGGATGACCATTGGTGAAATGGCACGGCGCCTGCTCGATGCCCAGCAACTCCTGCAAAAACAATTTAAGGATTAGCCATGCATAACTTAGAAAAAACCAAACTTCAGATTGGCTATATTCCTTTGCTCGACTGCGTCGCCATTTTATGGGCCAAACAGCGTGGCTTTTTTGCCGATGCCGGCCTCAATGTCGAACTGCTAAAAGAACCGTCCTGGGCCAGTTTAAGAGACCGGCTGGCCTTTGGTTTTATGGATGCCGCGCATTGCCTGTCGGCCATGTTACCGGCGGCGGCGCTCGGCACCGACCAACTGGGGATTCCGCTGCAAACGCCGCTGGTGCTAAGTACCAATCAGGCTTACATCAGCCTGAGTCAATCGCTGTGTTTTGAACTGGGCATCCAGTCGGAAGATGATGCCGCACACATCGCCACAAAACTGATAAATGCCCATCAGCAACGCCCGATACAACTGGCGCATGTGTTTCACGCCTCGATTCATCATTACTGTTTAAGAGAATGGCTGGCCTTGGCCGACCCGATCCTGGCGAAAAATATTCAGCTCAGTACGCTGCCACCGCCATATATGGTCGAAGCGATTTCCCAGCAGCAGATTGATGGCTTTTGTGTTGGCGAACCCTGGAATACCCAGGCCGAATTACAAGGCTATTCTAAAATCCTGCTCTCGGGTCAGCAGGTTATTCCGCAAGTGGCCGATAAAGTACTGGCGGTAACCGCAGAATGGGCCGCCCAGCATCCGAATACCTTAAATGCCATGACCTCTGCCATTCAGCGCGCGCAAGCCGAATTGCAACAGCTGGAAGATGTACAAGCGGTCTGGCAAATGCTAAATGAGGCCGGCATCATCCAGTTCCCTTGCTCCGCACAGATCCATGTCGAGCGCTATTATTTTATTCAGAATATTATTCGCAGTTTGGTGGATGAATCGTCAACTCAGCCGCAAGTACAGGATTTTGTCTGGCTTACCGAGCAAATGCTAAAATGGGACACGCTGGATATGCCCGAGGTGGAGAGTGCCACAGTCAGTCAACGCTGTATTTATCCGCTACCCTCAGGTCACGCCGAATAAAAAAAGCCCGCAACGATGGCGAGCTTTTTTATGGCTATTTTTGCAGTCGACAGACTTAGTCGGCAGAAATATCTTCAAACAGCACTGAAGATAAATAGCGCTCGCCACCATCTGGCAAAATCACCACAATATTTTTACCGGCATTTTCCGGACGTGCAGCCAGCTGTGCCGCAGCCGCCATTGCGGCACCACTGGAAATTCCAACCAGAATACCTTCCTGCGTTGCTGTCTTACGCGCAAAATCAATTGCTTCCTGGCTTGGAATGGCAATGACTTCATCAACCAGGTCTAAATCGAGGTTTTTAGGAATAAAGTTGGCGCCAATACCCTGAATTTTGTGTGGTGCCGGGCTAATCGCTTCACCACGTTTGGCCTGACCAATAATGGCTGATTCTGCCGGCTCAACCGCCACCGAATACAACGGCTGGTTCTGCACTTTTTCGAAATAACGCGAAATACCGGTAAGCGTACCGCCTGTGCCCACGCCGGCAACCAGAATATCGACCTGACCGCCAGTCGCCTGCCAGATTTCAACCCCAGTGGTTTTTTCATGAATGTCCGGGTTGGCCGGGTTTTCAAACTGCTGCGGCATAAAATAGACATCCGGTTGCTCCGCCACCAAACGCTCGGCTTCTTCAATCGCGCCTTTCATGCCTTTGGCTGGTTCGGTCAATACCAGATTGGCGCCCAGCGCTTTTAATACTTTACGGCGTTCAATACTCATGCTGGCCGGCATGGTTAAAGTAATCGGATAACCTTTGGCTGCTGCTACAAAAGCCAGCGCAATACCGGTGTTGCCGCTGGTTGGCTCAACAATATGCATGCCAGCTTTAAGCGCGCCACGCTGTTCTGCATCGGCCACCATTGCCGCACCAATCCGGCACTTGACGGAAAATGCCGGATTACGGCTTTCCACTTTGGCAAATACATTGGCTCCCCCGCCAATGACACGATTAATGCGCACCAGTGGCGTATTGCCAATGGCTTCGGCATTGTTGGCATAAACCGCAATCCCCAAATTGTCCGGGGCGGTAAAAGCTGTATCTGTTGTCATCATGTTTTCCTTAAGTCTTTTTTCATTTACCTCACCTTCTATCATACAGGCTTCTTTAAATTTTAAAATTCGATTTCTCTAAGATTGGTTACAATAAAAACTGAATAAGTTTCACACAAATACGGCCAGTTTTTCGTTAAATTAGGTGATCACCCCATGAAATCTATTCAGTCCAGCCTATAAATCGCTGTAAACTTAGTTCAATTTTGATCTTGACTGACGACCGTGTCAGCCCACCGGCCTCAGGTTCTACTGTAAAAACAGCCCATCCGGCCCATGAAAATATTTAGGGAATGCAATGTCTAACAAGAGTTACAGCCGACTTTATCGTAACCTGACGCAAAAAATTTTAGATAAGATTGTGACCCCGCAAGTCCTGGGCAGCACCAGCGAACTGGAACAGAATCTGGCGCAGAATCAGCTACATACCCGTATCTGCTATGTACTGCAAGATGCCTCTTTAAGTAATACTGTACTGATTGATAAAGAAGCGCAAGCGCGTGGCCTGCCTTCGGTGTTTTCACCACTGATTTTAGGCCAGTACAATGAAGATAACTCGATGCTGGCACTGAATGAGCAGGATCATCCGCATGACAGCTATCATTATTCAGCCCGCCTGATTCGTCTAATTGAGGCCTTGCAGCAGCATCCGGATCAGGATGTGCAGCTAGTACCGGTAACTGTGCTGTGGGGTCGTGCGCCGGAATATGAAGATTCCTGGTTTAAAGCGCTGTTTGCCGATGCCTGGGCCAAACCGAACAAGCTGAAACAAACCCTGAATATTTCCTTATATGGCCGTGAAAACTATATTGAGTTTCACAAGCCGGTATCGTTAAGAGCTTTGCTGGAAACCGCGCAGACCGAGCGCCCGAACTTTTCTCCGGCGCATTTTGTGGTGCAAACCCTGGACCAGAACTTTAACCAGTATAAAGAAGCCATTTTAGGCCCTGACCTGTCCGACCGCCGCAACCTGATCAATAAACTAATGAAAACCGAGGCGGTGCAACAGGCGATTCGTAAAGAAAGTATTGATAAAAAAGTCAGCATGTTTGAGGCAGAAAACCGTGCCAAAAGCTATCTGACCGAAATTGTATCGGACTTTTCCTATTCGACTTTACGCTTTGCCGAGCTGGCACTGACCAAACTCTGGACCCAGCTCTATGACGGGATTGAAGTGCATCATTTCGATACCGTGCGTGAACTGGCCAAAGACTATGAAATTGTCTATACGCCGTGTCATCGCAGTCATATTGACTATCTGCTGCTGTCCTATGTGATTTTTAACCGTGGCCTGATGGTGCCGCATATTGCTGCCGGCATTAACCTGAATTTACCGGTGGTTGGGCAAATTTTACGTGGTGGCGGTGCCTATTTTATTCGCCGTACCTTTAGTGGTAATGCACTATATACATCGGTATTTAAGGAATATCTGCACAGCCTGCTGTCACGCAATACCCCGCTGGAATATTTTATTGAAGGTGGCCGTTCCCGTACCGGCTTATTGCTGCCACCGAAAAAAGGCATGCTGTCGATGACGGTGCAAAGCCATTTACGTGGTGCCACCAAACCGATTGCCTTTATTCCGACCTATTTCGGCTATGAAAAGCTGATGGAAGGCACCTCTTATTTAAATGAGCTGAATGGCAAGCCCAAAGAAGCTGAATCGTTATGGGGCATTTTGAACTCGGCGCGGAAAATTGAAAAAGTATTTGGCCAGGTCTATGTCAACTTCGGCGAACCGGTGTTCCTGGACAATATTCTGCAACAGAATCAGGCCGATCAGATTCAGCTTTCAATTCATGATGAATTGCCACGTCCAGTCATCAACACGGTTGATCAGGCAGCACGGGAGATTCTGGAAAATATCAATAAAGCGGTGGTCATTAACCCGATTTCGCTGATTTCCACCATCTTGCTGAATGCACCGCAACACGCCTTAAGCCAGGATGATTTACTGCGCCAGATTGAACAGTATCGTGAGCTGCTTAAAGCGACGCATTATGATGATCGCATGATTATCACCCAGCTGTCGGCACCGGAAATTATTGAATATGCGCTGAAACTGAAACAGGTTGAGCATTATCAGCAGGATAACCAGACCTGGATTCGTGTGGCCGAGAGTCAGCGTATTTTACTCAGCTACTTTAGCAATAATATTCTGCACTGCTTAAGCTTACCGGCACTGATTGCCCTGCTCGTGCAGGATATGCCGGCGATCACCACAGCGCAGCTTAAGCAGCACGTCAGCCGCTTATATCCATTCTTGAAATCGGAGCTGTTTTTAAAATGGTCGGCCACAGAACTTCCTGCACAGATTGACCGTATTCTCGACAGCATGCAGCAACTGGGCTGGATTGACATGTCGGAGAACATTCAGCTGCTTGAACTCCAAGCAACACATCCAATGCACAGTCTGTCAACGCTGGCACACAGCAACCTGAACAACTTTGTGCTGATTAGCCAGTTATTGCAGGAATATGCCGAGCCCTATCAGTTAGATTTAAAAGCGCTGGAAAAAATGGCCAAAACTGTGTTTAAACGGCTGGCAGAATCTGGCAATTTAAACAGTGGTTATTACTTCGACAGTGCCACGTTAAAGAGCTTTATGGGCAGTTTACAACAGCTTGGACTGCTGGAGATGCAAGGTCAGCAGTTACAACTGAAACCACAATTTGATACAGAAATATCAGATTATCTGGGCTGGTATGCCCCTGAGCTGCAACAGCAGATTGCAGATAAGCTGCTGTTCTCTGAGAAAGAAATCAAACAGTTTAAAGAGTATAGTAAAAAATAAAGTATCAGATTCTCAGATATTATTGTGATACTAATCACACGATCTTATCAGTTAATTTGATATATTTATTCACAAAAAAAATGGGGTTTTGGCGCTTTTATTCAGCGCTTTGCCCCGACTCGCTCTATACTAGCAGCAACGTGTTTTAGAGAAATTAACTATGAGTGATGGTCTTGAAATAGACGTAATGCGTGATTCTGCTGAAACTGTCGTGACGATTTTAAAATCGCTTGCCAATACCGACCGTCTATTGATTCTTTGCCATCTTTCCCAACAAGAGTTGAATGTATCGCAAATTGAGGAAATTACTCAAATTCGCCAGCCGACCCTGTCGCAACAGCTGATGATGTTGCGTAAAAGTGATGTGGTGAACACCCGCCGAGACGGTAAACAGATTTATTACACCATTAAAGATCCGAAACTGGTTGAAGTTCTCAGCACGCTCTATCGACTGTATTGCCCGGCTACCCCACTTTAATAAATTTTGCATAGGCAGATTTCTTAGCATTTTTTATGCATAATATATCTAAATTTATGATTTAGATTTTTATATGTCAGATTTTAAGTCACGCCTGCTCGATCGTTTACCCGCCTGGCAATGGTTAAAACATTATAATACCGTGACCCTGAAATCTGACCTGCTGGCCTCGCTAATTGTCATTGCGATGCTGGTGCCGCAAGGTATGGCTTATGCCATGCTGGCTGGTCTTCCACCGGTGATGGGACTGTATGCCAGTGTACTGCCGATGATCATCTATGCCTTTTTCGGCAGCAGTCCTACGCTTTCGATTGGCCCGGTGGCCATCATCTCCATGATGACCTTTGCCACTTTAAATCCCTTATTTGAAGTCGGCTCTCCGGTGTATATTCAAGCCGCCTGTCTGCTGGCGCTGATGGTTGGGGTCATTTCCCTATTGCTCGGTATGCTGCGCTTTGGCTTCCTGATCCAGCTGATCAGCCATCCGGTTATTAAAAGCTTTATTATTGCTTCGGCACTGCTGATTGCACTGGGCCAGTTAAAGTTTCTGTTTAATGTGCCGTTACAAGCCAACAATATTCCAGAATTTGTGCTGAGTGTCTTTGAATATATCGGCCTGATGCATTGGGAAAGCCTGATCTTTGGTATCGCATCCATTCTGTTTTTGGTCTTCATGCCGAAGTTTTTTAATCTGGAAGCAGTCAAACAGCGCCTCGGGGCCAGCGGATTTATTATTAAATCTTTACCGCTGGTGCTGGTGGTGGTCTCCATTGCCCTGGTCTATTTCTTCAATCTGCAACAGGTCGGCATTAAAACTGTCGGTGAAATTCCTTCCGGTTTCCCGGCGCTGTCGATGCCGTTCTGGAATCTGGAGCTGGTACTGCAACTGTTACCCGGCGCCGCGATGATTGCCATGATCAGCTTTGTGGAGTCATTATCCATTGCCCAGGCCACCGCCTTGCAGCAACGTAGCCAGCTGAATAGCAATCAGGAACTCATTGCCTTGGGTGCAGCCAATATTGGGGCCGGCCTCAGTTCAGCCTTTCCGGTGACCGGCAGCCTATCACGTACCGTGGTCAATGCCGATGCTGGCGCCAAAACCTCTATGGCTGGCGTGCTGTCATCTTTGTTTATTGTGCTGGTCAGTCTGTATTTCACCGGTTTTTTCCGTGATCTGCCACTGACTGTACTGGCGGCAACCATTATTGTGTCAATCTGGAAACTGGTCGAGCTAAAACCGTTTATCGACACTTGGCGTTATTCCAAGGCTGATGGTCTGGCGATGTGGATTACCTTCTTCGGCGTGTTATTTATTGATATTTCTACCGGGCTGATTATCGGGATTGTTTCAACCTTTATTCTGCTGCTGTGGCGTATTAGCCGGCCGCATATTGCCGAAATTGGACTGGTCGAAGGCACCCAGCATTTCCGTAATATCCAGCGTCATCAGGTCATCACCTCGGCCAAAGTGCTGTCGATCCGGATTGATGAAGACCTGACCTTTTTAAACTCCAATACCTTAAAAGGTTTCCTGATTAATGCAGTCAGCCAGAAACCGGAACTGGAGCATGTGGTAATTAACGGTTCCAGTATTAGTGCCATTGATTTAAGTGCGCTGGAAATGCTGGAAGATCTGGACAATGAACTGAGAAAACTGAATATCCAGCTGCATTTTTCCGAAGTTAAAGGCCCGGTCATGGACAAACTGCAACGCTCTAAATTACTGAATCATTTAAGCGGTAAAATTTTCCTGACCCATTATCAGGCCATTCGCGAGCTGAGTCCGGACATCACCTAAAATGCCGATCCTGTCTGCTTTTCAGGCAATTATTCGCCCTAAAAAGCAGGCATAAGCATAAAAATATGAAAAAATCATGACTTTTGAATGGCTTAATTTTTCGAATATTCTATTTAAAAACAGCCATTTGATTTTTATATGATTTTTTTTGTAAGCTATTTAAATTTTCGGTATAAAATACATCGCTAATTTTCCCCTATATTGTCCGTAATTCAGACAAGGCCTTCCTATGTTCTCAGCATTTCTGCGCTTGAGCTTAGTCACTCGAATTCTGATCGCTATCATTTTAGGTGTGATAGTTGCGGTGGCTTTTCCACAATTTGCGCCCTACTTAAGCCTGCTCGGCGATTTATTCATTAAAGCGCTTAAATCCGTGGCACCAATTCTGGTGTTTGTCCTGGTGTTATCCTCTATTGCCAATTTCAAGGTTGGCCATAGTGCGCATATCCGCCCGATTATGCTGATGTATGCCGCAGGTATGTTCCTGGCTGCCCTGGCCGCAGTAATTGCCAGCAGCCTGTTCCCAAGCACGCTGTTCCTGGATATTCCGGCCAATACCGACATGCAACCACCGGGCAGTCTGGCTGAGATTTTAAAGAATCTGCTCTTAAGTTTTGTGGCTAACCCGGTAACAGCAATTAGTGAAGCCAACTTTATTGGTATTCTGGCCTGGGCTGTGGCTTTAGGTGTGGCCTTCCGTCATGCAACAGACAATACCAAAGCCTTCCTGACCGATGCTGCAGATGCTGTGAATAAAGTAATCCGTCTGGTGATTAACTTTGCGCCGTTTGGTATTTTTGGTCTGGTGGCGGTGACTTTTGCCGAATCTGGTATGAGTACCTTGGTTAGCTATACGCAATTATTAACTGTGCTGATTGGCACCATGATTTTTGTGGCGCTGGTGATTAACCCGATGATGGTGGGCTTTGTCACTCGTTCCAATCCATATCCACTGGTATTCAAATGTTTACGTGAAAGTGGTATTACCGCCTTCTTTACCCGCAGCTCTGCCGCTAACATTCCGGTGAACCTTGATTTGGCCAAACGTTTAGGCGTACAGGAATCAACTGCCAGTGTCGCCATTCCATTGGGTGCTGCGATTAACATGGCTGGTGCTTCTGTAACCATTACTGTGCTGTCACTGGCGGCGGTGAATACTTTAGGCATTCAGGTTGACTTTAGCACCATGCTGATTTTATCCGTGGTCGCGACGGTTTCGGCTTGTGGTGCATCTGGTGTAGCCGGTGGTTCATTGCTGCTGATTCCGGTGGCATGTGGCCTGTTCGGAATTTCATCGGACATCGCCATGCAAGTGGTGGCCATTGGTATGGTGATTAGCGTGTTGCAGGATTCGGCGGAAACTGCACTGAACTCATCTACCGATGTATTATTTACTGCCGCAGTTGATCGTAGTTTGCGTTAATATATGCACGACGTCTGTTGATTAATCAATGAATTATGCCATTTCAAAAATTACCGCTCTGGGTTCAGCTGGGTGCATTTTTTCTTTCTGTGAATGCAGGAATCATTAATGTTCTAGGACTGGTGACTGTATTGCACCAGTCTGTTTCCCACATGACCGGTAATGTCAGCATGCTGGCAATGGCACTTTTAGACTGGCAATGGTCACAGGTAATTTATCTGTTTCTGGTCGTTGTCTGTTATGTGATTGGTTCATTTTATAGTGGACTTATCTTGGGAAATAGCCACTTTCTCCTTGGACGCCGTTATGGGCTGCCGCTGAGTTTAGTGGCTATTTTTATTCTGCTGTGCTGGATTTTACTGCCGTATTTCCCGCGTTATGCACTGCTCTGGGCCTGTGTAGCGATGGGCGTTCAAAATGCCATGATCAGCTATTACAAAGGCACCATCATCCGGACCACGCATTTATCCGGGGTATTGACCGATTTGGGTCTGGCCTTGGGCTATCGCGTGCGTGGCCTGCATGTTGGCAAACGCCGGGTGATTTTGCACCTGCTGATTTTAATTGGCTTCTTTATTGGCGGTCTGGTTGCGACAGCGGTTTATCCTTTATTACAATTAAACTCTTTCCTGGTGCCGGTGGCTTTAAGCTTTAGCTTAAGTCTGGTGTACTGGGTGATTTATTTTCGTTATCGACATTTTCAGAAATAGTTCGGACATTTTCTCATGGTCAAAAATGCATTACAGGCACAGTTACTCAAAGCAGGTTTAGTCGATAATAAAAAGGCTAAAAAACTGTCTAAACAGGCGGTACATGAGCAGCGCACAGGTGTGAGTAAAGATGCTGAAGTAAAAGCCAAAATCGAGCAGGACAAACAGCAGAAAATGGCCCGTGATCAGGCGCTGGAACAAGAGAAAAAAGCCGCCTTGCAGGAAAAAGAGCTGAAAGCTGCCATCATGCAAATGATCAACCAGCATAAAATCCGCGACACCGATGGCGACAGCGTGTATCAGTTTATTGATGGCACCATTAAAAAAGTCTACATCAACCAGCAGATTTATAATGCACTGGTGGCCGGAAGTCTGGTGATTGCCAAGGAAAATGAAGCTTATGCCTTCTTGCCAAAAGCGTTGGCGGAGCGTATTAACCAGAAAATGGAAGGCTTTATTCTGGTGAATAATTCACAAAGCAACGCGGATACCACCGATGAAGAAGATCCGTATGCTGCTTATGTCATTCCTGATGACCTGATGTGGTAAGCACTACAAAGAAAACCGGCTTGGGCCGGTTTTTTTATGGGCTGTTTCATGTGATTCAGACCCGATTGAACGTAAGCAGATGCACAGGATATGTATAAAAATTTTATTAGAGGTTATAAATTTAAACATAAACCTTTAAACTCTATCACATTTTTAAAATGAATTAAGCGAGGATCACTTGGAACAGTTTGACGTCATCCAGAATCTGCAAGACTGGATAGATCAATACCCATGGCTAGAAATGCTGTCATCTCTCAGTATTGTGATTTTATTGGCGATTATTGCCAATTTTATTGCCAAGCAAGTGGTGGTACGCGGCATTCGCAAGCTTATTTCCAAACTTCCTTTTGCCCACAACGAAATTATTGCCGAACACAGCGTTATCCGCCGTATTGCCAATATTGTGCCGGCGATTGTGATCATGAACGGGATTACCACCGTTCCGCATTTGTCCGATAAAGCCATCACCTTTGTGCAGATGGGCGCGCAGGCCTTTATCTTCCTGACCATTGCTCTAGCCATTGGCGAATTGCTGAATATCTTTAATCTGATTTACCAGCGTAATCCCAAGTCACGCAATAAACCGATTAAGGGCTATTTGCAGCTGGTCAAGCTGATTATCTTTATTGTCTGTGGTCTGATGATTCTGGGCACTTTCCTGAAAAAAGATGTATTCACCTTGCTGGCCGGTTTTGGTGCCATGGCTGCGGTGCTGATGCTGGTGTTCCAGAATACGATTTTATCGCTGGTGGCTTCGGTACAGATTGCCTCTTATGACATGGTGCGTTTAGGGGACTGGATTGAAATGCCGTCTTTAAATGCCGATGGTGATGTCATTGATATGTCATTACATACCGTCACGGTACAGAACTTTGACAAGACCATTACCACCATTCCGACCAATAAATTAATTACCGACACCTTTAAAAACTGGCGCGGTATGCAGGAAGCCGGTGCGCGCCGGATTAAACGTTCGATTCATATTGATCAGAGCAGCGTGCATTTCATGAGCGCTGAGGAACAGGCCAAGCTGAAAGAATTTATTTTGCTGGATCAGTATTTAAATACCAAGGCAGAAGAACTGGAAAAGTTTAACCAGCAACTGAACAACCATGCCCAGTACAATCATCGTCGTCTGACCAACTTGGGGACGTTCCGTGCCTATGTTGAGTTTTATCTTCAGCAGCATCCAGGGATTAGCAAAAACCAGTCCCTGATGGTGCGTCAGCTACAACCGACCAGCGAAGGTTTACCACTAGAGATTTATGCTTTTACCAATACCACGGTCTGGAAAGAGTATGAAAATATCCAGTCAGATATTATGGATCATTTACTGGCAATTATTCCGGAGTTTGGTTTACAGGTGTATCAGGCGCCATCTGGAACCGATTTTAAAGAGTCGTTTAAAGCATCTTAAGTTTTTAGACTGAAACTAAACACATGAGAACCCACCGCTTGGTGGGTTTTCTTTTTCATCTTCCCTTTCGAATGTATCAGACTCATTTCCCTGTTCTTTCTTACCTAAACACTGCCCGCTGATGTTTACAATGACACAGCATTGCAGCACGCTGTTTTTACGTATACTGAAATTAAGTTTATAAAAGAAAGAGGTACATCCTGCATGAAAATTAAAATGCCGTTAATCTTCGCCAGTGTTCTGCTTGCACTTTCAGCTCCTGCCTTTGCGGATGATGACCAGAAAATTATTGCGCAAGCAGCAAAAAATATTATGACCACTGCGCAGGCACTGAAAGCCGCAGATGAAACACCAGTTACGGTGTATGGCACTATTCATAAACATATTAAAGATGAAATGTACCAGCTTCAGGATCAGACCGGCATCATCCATGTCGAAATTGATCATGATCTGGCGACACCGGCGCAATTGCTGAATCCAGGTAAAAAAGTCCGGGTGGTCGGTGAAGTGGATACACACCGTTATAAACCAACCGATATTGATGTAGTCGAGATTGAAATTCTGTAAGTTTCAGGCAGATATTTTCTGATCGAAGCTCGCAAAAAATATGAGGTTTCTTTCAACTGCAAAGCCTTATTTATCTGCCTGATTTTAAAGCAGCACCGCCCTGAAAAGTTTTACTTTTCTTTTAAACTGGGTATTCTTGGCAATAAATCTGTTGTTTATCTCGCAAGCGGTAATCGTGATCAGTAGCGCATTGAATAGAACATGCTCTTCGTCTGTACAAGCCGCATGGCCGATACCAATGATGATCATCAATCTGCTTGCTCAAAAGGACATTGTGTATGTTTAAGTGGTTCGAGAGCCTGGTTAATCCATACCCCACCAAAGGTTTAAATAAACCACTACCTACCCGTTTTTTTCCTTTTGTCTGGCAGGCCGCGCGCGGTGTTCGTCCGTACTTATTGCTATTGGTGCTGTGTACCGCAGGTGCGGCAAGTTTTGAAGCCCTGCTCTATGCCAAAATTGGCGAGCTGGTGAACTGGCTCAGTCAAAGTCAGCCAGATACCTTTCTGGCCGAACATCAAACCAATCTGACTATTCTGACTTTTATCCTGCTGGCCAATATTTTCTTTGCTAGTTTGCAATCCATTATCAAACATCAGATTTTATATAGTAATTTCCCGATGCGCCTGCGCTGGCGTTTTCACAACTTACTGCTGCGTCAAAGTCTGGATTTTTTCCATAATGATTTTGCCGGGCGGCTATCGGCCAAAGTCATGCAAACAGCGCTGGCGGTACGAGAATTCTGGATTATTCTGGGCGATATGCTGGCCTATGTGGTGATTTACTTTATTACCATCAGCGTGGTGTTAGGCGCCATTTCACCTATGCTGATTATCCCGTTGCTGGTATGGCTGGGCCTGTTTATTGCCGCAGCCAGTTATTTTATTCCACGTTTAAGCAGAATCTCCAATAGCCAGGCTGATGCCCGCGCCGTCATGACCGGCCGCGTGACCGATGCCTATACCAACATCCAGACCGTGAAACTGTTTGCCCATGCCGGCCGCGAAAGCCAGTATGCCAAAGAATCCATGCAGGAATTTATGGTCACGGTCTATAAGCAGATGCGTTTGGGCGCACAGTATGAAATCAGCATTAACCTGCTGACGGTTGTGCTGTATGTCGGTGTGCTGGGTACGGCGCTGTGGTTATGGATGAATGGCCAGGCAGAACTCGGCATTATTGCCGCCACCACCGCCATGATTCTCAAGCTGAACAGCATTGCTGAATTTATGATGTGGCAAACCTCGGCGCTGTTTGAAAATGTCGGTACCATTCAAGACGGGATGAAAACCCTCGGCCGCCCGATCACAATTGAAGATAAACCGGATGCCAAAACCTTGAATGTCGCGCAAGGTGAAATCAAATTTGAAAATGTCAGCTTTGCCTATAATGACAAAAACGTAATTGAGCAGTTTAACCTGACCATCCGTCCGGGTGAAAAAATCGGGATTGTCGGACGTTCCGGTGCCGGGAAATCGACCCTCATCCAGCTGTTACTGCATTTTTATCAGATTAATCAGGGCCGGATTCTGATTGATGGTCAGGATATTGTCGATGTCACCCAGGACAGCCTGCGTAAGAATATCGCGCTGGTAACACAGGACACGTCGCTGCTGCATCGTACCGTGGCTGAAAATATTAAATATGGCCGCCCTGATGCCAGCGATGAAGAGATGTATGCTGCAGTGGCCAAAGCCAAGGCTGAAGAATTTATTCCGCAGCTGACCGATTTACGTGGCAAACGCGGTTATGAAGCCTATGTGGGTGAACGCGGCGTGAAACTGTCGGGCGGACAACGTCAGCGGATTGCGATTGCCCGGGTATTCTTAAAAGATGCGCCCATTTTAATTCTGGATGAAGCCACCAGTGCGCTGGATTCTGAAGTTGAAGCCGCAATTCAGTCCAGTCTGGATGAACTGATGCAAGGTAAAACCGTTATTGCGATTGCTCACCGTTTATCGACCATTGCGCAGATGGATCGCCTGATTGTGCTGGATCAGGGTCAGATTGCCGAACAAGGCACGCATGATGAACTGGTGGCACTGAACGGAATTTACGCTCAGCTGTGGCAACGCCAAACTGGTGGCTTTCTGATTGAGCAACAACAATTAAAGCAAAAACAAGGAACCTGATATGTTGTATCTGGAAGATTTGAAGGTGGGTGATCACTTTGTCAGTCGTGACTACGAAATGACTTTAGAAGAAATTCAGCAGTTTGCCCACCTGTATGACCCACAAATTTTCCATACCGATGTGCAGCAAGCCGCGCAGCATCCGGTATTTCAAGGCATTGCCGCCAGTGGCTGGCATACTGCCGCGGTAACCATGCGTTTATGGACCGAATGTTTTCCGGTGGCACATGGCCTGATTGGTTCAGAATCCAGTCTGCGCTGGCCGCGTCCGACCCGTCCGGGTGACCTGATTCATGTTGATGTTGAAATTACCGCCATCAGTCCATCAAAAACCAAGCTGGACCGTGGTCTGGTCAGTTATGTGACACAGGCCTTAAACCAGCATGGTGAAGTTTTACTGATTTCGACCACCAAAATTGTGGTGTTCCGGCGGGATGCACAGGTGGCCTAAGCAGTCATTTTGTCAAACAATTTTTCTAGTTTTCCGGTTTTTTTCATGCCAATATAGGCAAGCAAATTTAAAAAATAATACTCATTAGTGCAATGGACCGTGCATGAAAACACTTTTACCGCGTCAGGATCAGGGTGTTCCTGGTGTTTATGGCTTACTTATTCTGGATGTTGTTTCCCGTTGGGGATATAACGCTGAAACCTTTTTTGCTCCCTTCCATCTGACCACTGAACAACTGGCCGATCCTGACTTTCGGATTCCGACCAGCATGGCCAATGACATGGTCAAACATGCGCTGTATCTCACCGGTGAATCGACGCTGGGCTATCATTTAGGCACGCAAATGCGCATCTCGATTCATGGCTTTATCGGCTATGCGATTATGACTGCCAATGATATTAGTGATGCTTTAATGCTGGCCAACCGCTTTATTCAGCTGCGGATGCCCTTTTTACAGCTGTTTTTCTCTACCTTTGGTGAAAAAGCCACCCTGCAGCTGCAAGGTGAAATTGATCTGGAACCGCTCAGAACCGAAATTGCGATTGCACTGATTATTGGCATGATCACCATGGCCAAAGCCATTACCGGCATGGAGCATCTTTCTGGTGAAGTCGATTTTGATTTCCCGGAACCGCTGGGCTTTGAAAAATATGCAGCCAAATTCCCGAATCACAGTTTCCGTTTTGACCAGCCCTATCTGATCTTGAGTTTTGACAAGCAGTATTTGGGGCTGAAAATGATTCATGCCGATCCTATTGCCAGCCAGATTGCCATTAACCAGTGCGAAGCCGAACTTTCTGCCTTGGGTGAACAGCGCCGCCTGTCGATGCGCGTGCGCGATATTCTGACCAATTCCGAACAGCATTATTTAAGTATCGAGCATGTCGCCGACCAGCTGCATATGTCAGATCGCACCCTGAAACGCCAGCTGGCAGCCGAAGGCACCTCTTTTTCTACCCTGGTTGATGAAGTCCGTTACCGGCATGCCACCTCGCTGCTGTCACGTACCGATTACACCCTGGAACAGATTGCCGATGAACTGGGTTATAGCGATGTCGCCAATTTTAGCCGCGCCTTTAAGCGCTGGAGTGGCCGCAGTCCAAGCAACTGGCGTAAAGATCCGTATTTATAAAACTTTTGTTTTTCTGCAAAAGCATGTATAAACATGCCAAAAATGATTTAAATAGTTAAGGAGTCATCATGAATCACCCTTCAGAACTGAAATATGCACGTACACACGAATGGGTACGCATTGAAGGTGATCTTGTTGTTACAGGTATTTCTGATCATGCTCAAGATGCACTGGGCGATCTGGTCTATGTCGAAGCACCTGAAGTGGGCCAGCAAGTGACCGCGGGTGAACAGGCCGG
Source organism: Acinetobacter sp. C15 (assembly GCF_013420645.1). Lineage (NCBI taxonomy): Bacteria > Pseudomonadati > Pseudomonadota > Gammaproteobacteria > Moraxellales > Moraxellaceae > Acinetobacter > Acinetobacter sp. C15. The sequence goes on along the minus strand of NZ_VOXR01000008.1, from coordinate 47,419 downwards.
CGTGGTGGAATCTGTGAAAACTGCGTCTGACATTCACGCGCCAGTATCCGGCACAGTGGTTGAAATTAACCCGGCGCTGGAAGATGACCCGGATTTTGTGAATGATGAGCCGTATGGCAAAGGCTGGATTTATAAAATCAAGCCAGACAACCTGGCCGATGTCGAAAAACTGCTTTCAAGCAGCGAATATGAAGCCGGCTTATAAAAAATAATCTTGCAAGAAGATCAGCCTACGGGCTGATTTTTTTAGCTCAAAACCCCATTAAATGAATATAATTATCACAATAAGATAATTTTATTAATTAAATTTATTAAATAACATTAAAATTTACATAAATTATAGCAATACTATATTTTTACCATAAAATAATTTAAGATAGGCCTTGTCTCTCCCATATATCAATAGCGGCAGATCAGCACAACAACAAACGCCCTATTGATCCCAGCACAAAGGTTTAATATGTCAAACACCGCGTCACAGCCTTTATGGAACAAACCTTTTCTTCTGTGTTTTTCCAATAACCTGTTTCTGTTTATTTTCTATTTTGCCCAGACCACCATTTTGCCAATTTATATCCTGAATGAGCTGAACGGTTCACTGGCACAGGCCGGTCTGGCCATGACCCTGTTTATGGTGTCCTCTATTCTGGTGCGGCCATTTAGCGGGTTGATTATTGAAAAGCTGGGCCGTAAAAAGACCTTGTTCCTGTCCGAAAGCATGTTCTGCCTGCTGTCTTTTGCCTATATTTTTGCTGACAACCTGACCCTGCTGCTGATCATCCGTTTTATTCAAGGTATCTGGTTCAGTATTTTAACCACCGTTACCGTACCAATTGCCAATGACTTTATTCCGGAGCAGCGTAAAGGTGAAGGTATGGGTTATTTTGTTATGTCGGTGAATTTAGGGATTGTCCTCGGACCTTTGCTGGGCATTTCCTTAATCCAGACTTGGTCCTATAGCATTATTGCGACTGTATTGGCGGTGATTATCAGCCTGGGCTTTGCCTTCTGTTTTATGATCCCGCTGCGTGAGCCAGAAAAAACCGATACTGCTGCAACTGTTCGCCGTAAGCTATCGCTGCATGACTTTATGGAGAAAAAGGCTTTAACAGTTTCAGTGATGGCGATGCTGGTGGCCTTTTCCTATGCCAGTATCATGTCTTTTATTTCCACCTATGCCGAAGAAAAAGACCTGCTCAGTTATACCAGTATATTCTTTATTGTGTTCGCCATTTCCATGATGAGCCTGCGCCCGATTACCGGGAAAATTTATGACCGTTATGGTCCGCGCTATGTGATTTATCCTTCAATCTTAATGTTTGCCGCAGGTCTGGCATTGCTCAGCCAGATGCAGGGTGTGGTCAGTTTTATGGTCTCTGCGATCTTTATTGGGATGGGATTCGGCACCTTGCAACCATGTTTACAAACCTTGGCGATTCAGCGCGCGCCTAAATCGCGGATTGGCCATGCCACCTCAACTTTCTTCACCTGCTACGATATTGGGATTGCCCTCGGTTCGCTACTGGTCGGCTTACTGATTAGCTGGCAAGGCTATAGCATCACCTATCTGGTCTGTGCCGGGGTGGTGTTGTCGAGTCTGGTCTTTTATAAGTTTGTGGTTAATCACCCAGCCACAGCCTAAATTAAAAAAACGCCCCAATTGGGCGTTTTATTTTTTAAGTGATGCTAGATAAATTGCAGCTTAAGCACTCTGTTGAGGAGCAGATTCCGTATCTTCATCTTCCGGTTTTGGCTCTTCCAGCATGCTAAAGCTCATAGCTGCCGAAGCTTCGCTTGGCCGGTTACTTTTCAATTTAATCTGTAAGCGCAATTCATTCATCGAATCGGCATTACGAATTGCTTCTTCATAGGAAATCGCGCCTTCGTTATACAAATCAAATAGAGCCTGATCAAACGTCTGCATGCCCAGTTCACGCGATTTGCCCATAATCGACTTTAACTCATGGAACTGGCCTTTTAAAATCAGTTCAGAAATCAGCGGCGTATTCAGCATAATCTCGACTGCCGCACGGCGGCCTTTACCATCTTCGGTACGCACCAGACGCTGGGAAATAATGGCCTTCATATTGGACGACAGATCCATCAGCAACTGGTTACGGCGCTCTTCCGGGAAAAAGTTGATAATCCGGTCCAGCGTCTGGTTGGCGTTATTGGCATGCAAGGTGCCCAAACATAAATGCCCGGTTTCAGCAAAGGCAATCGCATGTTCCATGGTTTCGGTGTCGCGGATCTCGCCAATTAAAATCACATCCGGTGCCTGACGTAAGGTATTTTTCAGCGCATTGTGCCAGGAATGGCTGTCGACCCCGACTTCACGATGGGTAATCATCGACTTTTTATGCTTGTGCACATATTCCACCGGGTCTTCCACGGTAATAATATGCCCGGCTGAATTTTCATTACGATGATCAATCATCGCCGCCAAAGAGGTCGATTTACCTGAACCGGTTCCCCCCACCACCAGCACCAGACCGCGCTTTTCCATAATAATATGCTTCAGTGATTCCGGCAGTTTCAGCTGGCTAAAGTTTGGAATTTCCGCGCTAATGGTTCGAATCACCATCCCGACATGCAGCTGCTGTTGAAACACATTGACCCGAAAACGCGATACCTCCGGCACACTAATGGCAAAGTTGCATTCCAGATCAGTTTCAAACTCGCTACGCTGTTTTTCATTCATGAGGCTGTAGGCAAACAGCTTGGTTTTTTCTGCGGTCAGCGCCTGTTGTCCCAGCGCTTTCATCATGCCCTGATGTTTAATGCTCGGTGGAAAATCCGCGGTAATAAATAAATCTGATCCCCCAAATTCAACCACTTTGCTGAGCATATGAAACATAAACTTACGCGCATCTTCGAGTAATTCTGCACTGTACATCATCAATTATTCACTATCTGTTCTGTCATCATTTTTGGCCCCAACGCGCCGGTATTCAACCGATTGGCAGCGCTGAGCATGTTGTCGATATTGCATCAATCATCCTGATTTCACAATCAATAAAAATTTCAACTTATTCAAAAAATTCAAGATAATCTGCCAATTTCATCAAACTTTTCTATTTTAATTTTAAGGTGCTGATAAAAAATAAGCCCCTGAGGTTCAGGGGCTATTCATTCAATACAATTGCAGTTTAAGCACTACGTTTTAACGGTCGTAAGACCAGTTCTTGTGCGACCTGAAACAATAACTGTTCAGTCTTGTTCCAGCCTAAACAACCATCGGTCACGGACTGGCCATAGGTCATCTGATCCGAGATTTTCTGTTGTCCATCGACCAGATGACTTTCCAGCATGACACCGCGAACCTGAGTTTGTGCACGCTCTGCCACAATGGTTTTTAACACCTCTGGTTGTAATAACGGATTTTTACTGCTGTTGCCATGACTGCAATCAATCACCAGCGCTGGCATCTCGCCTTTGACTTTGGCTTTGATTTTTTCAATTTCAGCCAGCTGGTAGTTCGGGCCAATATTGGCGCCACGTAAAATCAGATGTGCTTTCGGGTTGCCCTGTGATTCTAAAATACACGGTAAACCTTGCTGGCTCATGCCTAAGAACTGATGCGGATGTGAAGCCGATTGAATTGCGTCTAAAGCAATTTGTACCGAACCATCGGTACCATTTTTGAAGCCAATGCTGTACGGCATGTGGCTAGAAATTTCACGGTGAATCTGAGATTCACTGGTACGCGCGCCAATCGCACCCCAGGCCAGTAAATCGTCAAAGTAGGCCGTTGCCATCGGACTTAGAATTTCCGAGGCAATAGGCAGCCCCATTTCAATAATTTGCAAGTACAGTTCACGTGACTTTTCCAGTCCCAATTGCATATTGGATGAACCGTTTAATTCTGGATCGTATAAGAAGCCTTTCCAGCCAACCGTGGTGCGCGGTTTTTCAATATAGGCACGCATTACCAGGAAAATCTGGTCTGCCACCTGGCTTTGCAGTTGTTGTAATTTTTGTGCGTATTCCAGTGCTGCCGCAGGATCATGGATGGAGCATGGGCCGGTAATCACCAGCAAACGTGAATCGGTACCGTTAAGAATATTCTGAATGGTTTGACGCTGCTCGGCAATTTGCTGTGCCAACGCGCCAGAAAGCGGCAATTGCGCCTTGAGCTGATAAGGTAAGCTTAAAATTGTTTCTTTGGCTGAGGATTGTTGTAATGCAGTATTTAAAGCGTTCATTGATTCTTCCTTTGGACTGTGGTTTGACAGTCCGAACTTTTATTTGAGCGATATGGGTCTAATACAGGTCAGGTTGGTCATAGCTTGACTAAAGTAAAACCAATAAAAGTTGCTAAAGTATGAATAGTTAAATGTACGCATGAGAATCTCCAAAAGATTGATTAAATTCAAGATATAAAAAAACCTGATCAGGGTTGCCGATCAGGTATCAACTGGTGGGCAACCTTATTTTGCCCGAACGCGTTCAGGCAATTATCTAAACTGCCAGAAGTAATAGTATGCGTTTGAGATTACAGGTTGCTTTAACATCTTTATTTCTTCAAAAAGTATGTGTCTGAAAAATAAAATACGCGCTATTTCCAGCTTTGACAATAGTTTTCTGGATGTTTTTTAGCATTCTTCCGGATTTCCTTTCACATTTAGCAAAACACAGCTTTCCTCCAATTGATCTCCTATCTTCCGGGTTAAATCACGTCGAAAGACTCAAATTACTTTTGGATAAAAAATTATCCGCATTAAAATTACCTTCTATTGGATATTTACAGTCAAAACACCACCATTAAAAACCTTTTAAAATCATTAACTAATTCATTAAAAATCATAGCCCACCCACCATAATTTACAAAAAGTTACAATTATATTTCTTCCTATTCACCAATAAAACAAAAAACAATATTTTATAAATATCATTACTTTAATTTATCATTAAGCCTGATTTGAGTTATAAGTTACGAAATGCGTAATCATATTACGTATTGAACAGAGATTAACTCTTGCTAAGATATTTTCATCTGGAACTCCCTGATTTCAGGAAATTCCTGCAAAAACAACAAGTGAAGCAATTGGATTGCTCACCATACATGAGGATGGAACATGCACAACTTAGCTAACCCTTTAGAGCTATGCGGATTTGAATTTATTGAGTTTGTCTCGGAAAATGGCGCTCTGGATTCAGTTTTTCAAACGCTCGGTTTTACCCAAGTGGCTAAGCACAAATCCAAAAATGTCTACTTATGGCGTCAGGGCGACATCAATATCATTCTGAACTATCAGCCAGAATCCTATGCATCGTATTTCTTTAATGAACATGGTCCATCGGCCTGTGCCATGGGCTTTAAGACCAAAAATGCAACCCGTGCCTATCAGAAAGCGCTCGAACTCGGTGCCGAACCAATCAAAAACGTGATTGGTCCTATGGAACTGAATATTCCAGCGATTAAAGGCATTGGTGGCTCACCAATCTTTCTGGTCGACTGCGATATTTATCAGCAGGATTTCGAGTTCTTTGAAGGTGTTGATCCGCGCCCGGTGGGTACTGGTTTAAAAGAAATTGACCATTTAACCCATAATGTCTACAAAGGCCGGATGCAGTACTGGGCCAATTTCTATGAAAAAATCTTTAATTTCCAGGAAATCCGCTACTTCGATATTAAAGGTGAATACACTGGTTTGACCTCAAAAGCGCTGACTGCACCAGATGGCAAAATCCGTATTCCACTGAATGAAGACTCGGACAAAGGCAACGGACAAATTGCCGAGTTCCTGTCAGAATTTAACGGCGAAGGCATTCAGCATATTGCCTTCTCAACCGATGACTTACTGGCGACCTGGGACAAGCTCAAAGCCATGGGTGCCAAGTTTATGACTCCACCACCGGCAACCTATTATGAAATGCTGGCAGAACGTTTACCTGAACATGGCGAACCGACTGCAGAGCTGCAACAGCGTGGCATTTTGCTGGATGGTAATACCAAAGATGGTGAAAAACGCCTGCTGCTACAGATTTTCTCGGAAAATATGATTGGCCCGGTGTTCTTCGAGTTTATTCAACGTAAAGCAGATGATGGCTTTGGCGAAGGAAACTTCAAAGCCCTGTTCGAATCGATTGAGCGCGACCAGATTAAACGTGGCGTGCTTGACGTCTCTGCCTGATTTTCAGGTGTTCTAAATCCCGACAACGCCGCTCTTGCACATGCGATTTGGCATGTGTCAGGGGCGGCGCATGTTTAAATTTCAGCAATTACATCACCTGCGCCAAAACAATAACAACACAGTGATGTCGATTTTACATGGATGATAAAAGATGCAACAACATGATGGCAAACTACATAAGGGTTTGAGCAACCGGCATATTCAGCTCATTGCCCTCGGTGGCTCAATTGGCACCGGATTATTCCTCGGCATCTCCCAGACCATTAACCTGGCCGGCCCCTCGGTCATTCTGGGTTATGCCATTGCCGGCCTGATTGCATTTTTAATGATGCGTCAACTGGGTGAAATGATTGTCGAAGAACCTGTCAGTGGTTCTTTTAGTCATTTTGCCTATAAATACTGGGGCAAGTTTGCCGGCTTTATGTCGGGCTGGAATTACTGGGTACTGAATGTGCTGGTCTGTATGGCCGAACTGAGTGCCATTGGCCTGTATATCCATTACTGGTGGCCGGAAATCCCGACCTGGATCTCAGCGCTGGGCTTCTTTATTTTTATTAATGTGATTAACCTGCTGCATGTCAAACTGTTCGGCGAAATGGAATTCTGGCTGGCGATTATTAAAGTGCTGGCGATTGTCGCCATGATTGCTTTTGGGAGCTATCTGCTGGCATCCGGAAACGGTGGTCCGCAGGCGCATTTAAGCAATTTATGGGAACTTGGCGGCTTTTTCCCCAATGGTGTGATGGGCCTGGTGATGGCAATGGCCATGATCATGTTTGCCTTTGGCGGCATTGAGCTGGTCGGTATTGCCGCAGCAGAAACTGACAACCCGAAAAAGACCTTACCGAAAGCGGTCAATCAGATTGTATACCGGGTTTTATTATTCTACATTTTAACCCTGCTGATTATTCTGGCCTTATATCCATGGAACCAGATGGCACAAGGCGGCAGCCCGTTCGTGATGATGTTTGACTCCTTAGGCAGTCAAGGCGTTGCCACAGTATTGAATTTCGTGATCTTGACTGCTGCGGTGTCGGTCTATAACAGCACCAACTACTGTACCAGCCGTATGCTTTTAGGTCTTGCGGAACAAGGCAATGCGCCGAAGTTTTTAAGCAAAATCAATACACGCGGTATTCCGGTAAATGCGGTGATGGTTTCGGCCTTTTTCACCCTGCTCTGTGTGCTGCTGAATTACCTGTTCCCGGAAACGGCGTTCAGCCTGTTGATGATGCTGGTGGTGGCAGCCATTGTGATTAACTGGGTGGTGATTTCCTATACCCATCTGAAATTTAAACGTCAGATGCTGGCGCAGCAACAGCAAACCCTGTTCCCAAGTATTGCCTATCCGTTTACCAATTACCTGTGTATTGCCTTTATGCTCGGTATCTTGGTGATTATGAGCCAGACCCCATCGATGCGTATTGCAGTCGGTCTGCTGCCGGTATGGATTGGCCTGTTATCGCTGGCCTATTACCTTAAACAGAAAAAACTGGCGCGCGATCCTGCGCTCATCAAAGCCAAAAGCTATTAATTCAGGAAGATTGTATGTTTCAACATGTCGATACCTATGCCGGCGATCCGATTCTGTCCCTGATGGAAGAATTCCAGCATGATCCGCGTCCGCATAAAGTTAATCTCAGTATCGGGCTGTATTATAACGAGGCCCAGCAGGTTCCGCAGTTGCGTGCCATCCAGCAGGCTTATCAGGACCTAAATGCCGAGCAGCAGAAGGTCAAACTGTACCTGCCAATGCAAGGTATGCCGGCTTATAACAGCGCCGTCCAAGCACTAATTTTTGGCGAAGATAGTCCGGCTTGTCAGGCCGGTCGTGTAGTGACCTTACAAACGCTGGGTGGTTCGGGCGCGCTAAAAGTGGCGGCAGATTTCTTAAAACGCTATTTTCCAGCCTCTGAATTATGGGTTAGCCGCCCGACCTGGGATAACCATATTGCGATTTTCCAGGGCGCCGGCATTCGTTGCCATGAATATCCGTATTTTGATCCGCATAGCGGTCAGGTGGACTTTGCTGCCATGCTGGATTGCCTGCAACAGCTGCCGGCGCAAAGTATTGTCCTGCTGCATCCCTGCTGTCATAACCCGACCGGTGCCGACTTGTTGCCAGCGCAGTGGGATCAGCTGATTGAGCTACTGGCGCAGAAGCAGCTAATTCCGCTCTTGGATATGGCCTATCAGGGCTTCGCCGAAGATTTTCACGCAGATGCTTATGCCATCCGGGCGATGGACAGGGCCGGCCTGAATTTTCTGGTCAGCCATTCATTTTCCAAAATTTTCTCTTTATATGGCGAACGGGTTGGCAGCTTAAGTGCGGTCTGTGATGATGCCACCACCGCCCAAAGCGTGTTAGGCCAGCTGAAAGCCACCGTACGCCGGATTTATTCCAGCCCGCCGACTACCGGCGCGATGCTGATTCAGCATGTGTTACACACGCCGACGCTGTACCAAAGCTGGCAGGACGAACTGACCGAAATGCGTGAGCGCATTCAACAGATGCGTGAGCGTTTAAAACAGCAGCTCGAACTTGCCTTACCGGGGCAATCTTTTGACTATCTGACCCGGCAGCGCGGCATGTTCAGCTATACTGGCTTGAGTGCAGCCCAAGTCGATCAGCTCAAGCAGGAGTTTAGTATTTATCTGGTGCGTAGTGGCCGGATGTGTGTGGCAGGACTAAACCAGAACAATGTCGATGCAGTGGCACATGCCATGGCACAGGTATTACAGCATAGTGATACTGCTCTCACTGCTTAGGCCTCTGTTCCCTCGCAAATAAAAAACGGGCCATGTGCCCGTTTTTATATTTTTATACCGTAAAAATTTGAAGATTATAAAGCGGCTTTTAACATCTGCTTGGCTTCATGCTGATTGACGGCATTGCTGAACAAATAGCCCTGACCAAAATGGCAGCCAAACTGTTTCAGGGTTTCAAACTGCTCTTTGGTTTCAATACCTTCGGCAATAATATCCAGGGATAAAACCGGCCCCAGTTTGATAATCGCCTCGACAATGGCCTGAATTGATTTATCACTATTGATGCGGTTGACGAAATCACAGTCAATTTTCAGGCTATCTACCGGATAATCACGTAAATGGGTTAAGGAGGAATGTCCGGTGCCAAAATCATCCAGCGAAATGCGAATACCGGCCTGTTTCAGTTTATAGATGGTACGAATCACACATTCAGAGCCACGCTCGGCCAGCGATTGCTCAGTAATTTCAATTTCAATTAATTGCGCCGGAATCTGATAATGCTGCATCCGTTTTAACAGCACTTCTGCGTAGTTATCGCGCATCAATTCCACCGGCGAAGCATTAATTGACACCGGCACCGTCTGTAGACCCTGTTTGATCCAGCTTTGTAAATCACTAAAAATGGCCTGCTGCATCAATTCACTGATTTTTGTAGTCAGCTCATAATCGCTAAAGGCTTCTAGCAGCTCTTTCGGATAACGGTAACGCTGCTGTGCATCCTGCCAGCGTAATAAAGCCTCAAAGCCAATCAGCTCACCGGTTTCAATACACACTTTCGGCTGATAAAACGGTACAATCCGCTGTTCACGAATAATCATGCGTGCAGTCTGCAACTGCTCTGCCTTGCTCTGGACCGCCGCCAGCATAGAATGATCAAACATGCGGATGCCACCTCGGCCACCGGCTTTCAGGTCATTCAGCGCGGTATCGGCACATTTCATCAGTTCGGGAATTTCTCTGGCATCTTTGGGATACATCGAACAGCCAATGCTCATGCCGCAGTTAATGACCCGGCCGCTATAGGTAATGGGTGCATCCAGCAGTTTGGCAAACTTCTTGGCCAGTTCAATCAGCTGCTGTTCATTTTCAACCGAATGCACCACCACGGCAAACTCATCACCACCCAGGCGCGCAATACTGACCTGTTCTGAAATATATTTTTGAAAGCGTTTGGACAATACTTTTAATAAATGATCGCCGGCCTGATGGCCCAGGGTATCGTTAATATTTTTAAAATGATCCAGGTCAATCAGCATGACCCCGACCAATGTGCGGGTTTCTTTGGCGACCTGAATTGCCTGTTTGGTTTTTTTCCGGAAAGTTCGGCGGTTAATCAGCTTGGTCAGATCATCGACTTCACTGCTGAGTCTTAATTTATCTTCGGCAATTTTTTGCAAGGTCACATCACGCGACACACATAAAATACTGGTGGTTTCGCCGTGTTCGTTCAGCACTGGGGTCAGCATGTTGTCCCAGTATTTCACTTCATCCTGATTAATGCTCATACCCGGGAAATGGGAATTTTTGCCTTTAATCGCCTCACGAATGGCCTGCTGACCTTTTTCACGAGCTTCGGGTGGTAACAGGTCAAGCCATTTCATGCCGAAGTTCTTTTCCCGCTCTTTGCCTAGCAAGGCCTGGCAACCTGAACGGTTCATATGCGACAGTGAGCCATCCGGTTTGACAATCTTGATACAGTCAACACTGACATCCAGCATATGGGTGTGGGCACGTAAGGTATCTTTGGTTTCCCGATATTTCACCGCACTGTCATGAATATTGGTACAGCTGATCATCCACTGGTCACAACCCTCGAGCTGCTGCGAATTTCGGGCAATTAACAAAAACCAGTGATAGCGCTGCTGGCGATCCCGAATCCGGCATTCTTTTTCAAAACTCTGACCACTTTTTTGCGCACTTTCCCATAAAAAACACAGATGCTCGGCATCTTCCGGGTGAATGGCATTCAGCCAGCTTTGAGCAGTCAGGCTTTGCTCATCTGAAGCAAGATACTGTTTAAAATTAGAATTATATAGATGATGTCCGGCTGAACTAACCCAAATCAGTTGTGGCATCATTTCAATGGCGCGAATAAAGTCTTTCTGAAAAGGAGATTTCTCAAGTTTAGGCGTGACCTGTTTGGACTTGTCTTTTAATACCTCAAGCAGATTAATATGACTCATATCGCATTTTCCAAGTTATAGTGCCAATAAGATCACACCTCTATACAAATATGTATTATAAGAGCTATAAAAATTATTTTTAACCCACGGTAAATAAAAATACCCAGTTTTTGTATATTCTTTTTGTAATTAAAATGGCTTAAAAATATACAATTTTCTGTGCATATTCCTGACTTTAAGCATGCAGCCTAGTTCTACTTTGTAGCGAGACTGGGCAATTTTGATAGAAAAAAGATATCAGTTGTGATGGTTTCTGTGAGTGCAGATACAAAAAAACACCGGGTCTAAGCCCGGTGTTTTTTAGATAAGGTCATTACGACTCGAAATGAATTACACTACGAATTGATTTACCTTCATGCATTAAGTCAAATGCTTCATTAATCTGTTCTAACGGCATGGTATGGGTAACAAAAGGCTCCAGCTGAATATCACCTTTCATGGCCTGCTCGACCATGCCTGGTAATTGTGAACGGCCTTTAACGCCACCAAATGCAGTGCCCATCCATTTACGGCCCGTCACCAATTGGAATGGGCGGGTCGAGATTTCTTTACCGGCACCAGCCACACCAATAATCACCGATTGGCCCCAGCCACGATGGGCACATTCCAGCGCGGAACGCATGACGTTGACATTGCCGATACATTCAAAGGAATGATCAACACCCCAACCGGTCATTTCAACAATCACTTCCTGAATTGGGCGCTCATAATCATTCGGGTTAATGTAGTCAGTCGCACCAAACTGTTTGGCCAGTTCAAATTTTTCCGGGTTGGTATCAATTGCAATAATACGGCCGGCTTTGGCCTGACGCGCACCTTGCACCACGGCCAGACCAATCCCGCCTAAACCAAACACGGCAACGCTGTCACCTTCCTGCACTTTGGCAGTGTTATGCACCGCGCCAATACCGGTGGTTACACCACAGCCCAACAAGCACACCTGTTCATGGTTGGCTTCCGGGTTAATTTTGGCCAGTGACACTTCGGCCACCACAGTATATTCACTGAAAGTTGAGCAGCCCATGTAATGATAAATGGGCTGACCATTATATGAAAAACGGGTGGTGCCATCTGGCATCAAACCTTTACCCTGGGTAGCACGCACCGCCACGCACAGGTTGGTTTTACCCGATTGACAGAACAGACATACACCACATTCCGCGGTATACAGTGGAATCACATGATCACCCGGTTTAAGGCTGGTCACGCCTTCACCGACTTCCACCACCACACCCGCGCCTTCATGACCCAACACGGCTGGAAACACCCCTTCAGGATCATCACCTGACAAGGTAAAGGCATCCGTATGACATACACCGGTATGACTAATTTTAACCAAGACTTCTCCAGCTTTTGGCGGAGCCACGTCTATTTCTACAATTTCAAGGGGTTGACCCGGACCAAATGCGACCGCAGCTCTTGATTTCATGAAATTGATCATCCTTTTGATACGTCTTTAACAGATGTCTTACAGTAACCGCTTTTTATCAACAGATTCAACCTATAACATCATGATAATCTATATGAATCAGTAAAAATTTACTTCATAAAAATGATGCCATTAAAATATTACAACATGATCTGGTTGTGCTGTCTGATTCTGGCATGTACCGGTTGTAATTCGCTTGAACAGAACTATGCTGCGCAGGATGCGCCAATTGAACCAGATTTTGAACACTGGATGCCGCGACCAGAGGCACAGGCACAACTACAACGCGGACAAACCGCCTATTTACCGCTGTATGACGGATTTATCAGTATTGCTTCACGTTTACATTTAATTCATAACGCCAAACATCATTTAGACCTGCAATATTACATCTGGACCGATGACGAAATTGGTCATTTAGTGCTGGCCGAATTACTCAAAGCCGCCGACCGCGGGGTACAAGTCCGGTTACTGATTGATGACCAGAATGGCACCCAACTGGACGATACCTTGCTGGCACTCAGCCATCATCCGAACTTTAAAATTCGCCTGTTTAATCCTTATAAATTCCGTCATTTTCGGGCACTGGATTATGCCTTCCGGATGCAGGCAGTGAATCACCGCATGCACAACAAACTGATTATTGCCGATGGCGCGATTGCCGTGACCGGTGGCCGCAATATCAGCCGGGAATATTTTGATGCCAGTGATGACTTTCAGTTTACCGATGTAGATATTCTCTTTGCCGGTAATGCGGTCAAAAAAGCCAACGATAATTTCGGTGCTTTCTGGAACCATGAACTGAGTTTTAATCTGGTCCAGCTGATGGACCAGAACAGCAATAAATACCATCGTAATAGCTTGACCTTGCTGCGGGAAAAATATGCCAGCCAGCAACTGGATGAACAGGAGGTGCAACGTCGGATCAGTTTTGCCGAGCAACAGGTGGCGCAGTATTTAAAACAGCGTTCCTATCATTGGGCCAAAGCGCATTTTGTGGCTGACCCGCCAGAAAAAATCCAGGGCAAAGCCAAAGATGAAGAGATGATTTACCATCAGATGATCCAGATTATGGGCACGCCCGATCAGCATCTGGAATTAGTATCTGCCTATTTTATTCCGACTCAACGCGGTACGGATTATATGAGCCGTCTGGCAGAAAACGGCATTGATATCCGGGTTTTGACCAACTCGTATATGGCCAATGATGTACCGATTGTACATGCCTTCTATCAGCAATACCGGCCGCAGCTATTGGCCAGTGGCATTCGACTGTATGAGTTCAAGCGTTATATTCAGCGCGAAGAACGTACCTGGTATGAAATTATTACCGGTAACGTGATTCCAGCCAAAGGCCGCAGTGCTTCCAGCCTGCATGCCAAATTCTTTGATATTGATGGCAAGGTATTTATTGGCTCTTTTAATTTTGATCCGCGCTCGGCTTTTTTAAATACCGAAGTCGGGCTGGTGCTGGAATCTGATGAACTTCAAGATGAAATTTCAGATTCATTGAATCAGTACCTGCCGCAAATTGCCTATGAACTAAGGTTAGATGAGAAAGGACAGATTATCTGGCTGGATTATCAAAAAGATGGTTCAGTGATTCAGCACAAGGTTGATCCGGAAACCACCAGTTTCCAGCGTTTTGTGATGAATTTAATGACCCATGTCCCAATCGAGTGGATGATGTAATGACATCCACATTACAGTAAATATACATTGACCAAGATAATTGAATACGAGTTGCTCTATGGGTTTGCAGCAAACCCGATACCCGGAGAGATTGTGTGATCTCTCACTTCGTATTTATCGCCAGAAGGTTTTACTCTTCTGCTACATTACTTTAAAATTCACGCTTTATTTTTCTTCTTTTTTAGATCTCTCCTCATGCAATTTTTTGATTTAAGCCGTCAATTTAAATTAAGTGATATTCTCAGCCCGACTAAAACCCTGAATGAATTGGGCCAGCAAGAGTGGTTTCTGGCCAAAGTGCGGGTCGAACATGATTGCCTGTCCGACTCGGAGCAGCTTGAAGGTCAGGTAGTGTTGCAATCGAATGAGAATATTCAGCTGGAACTGGAATGGCTGATTCAGGACACCGGTTTTGAATTGCAGGTGTTGTTTAAGGGTGTAGAAACTGCGGCTGAACAGGAAACCTTGGTGATGGTCAAAGGTGCACAACTGGTGGATGATGCACAGCAACCGCTCTCAGCCCAAGCCCTCAGCTTATGGATTGATGGCACTTTATTACCGATGTTGCCGCAAATCCGCAAGGAAATTAAAGCCCGCCTGAATTTATGGGATTATGTGGAATACGGAGCTTAAGTCCTTTTATTCTGCTTTTACTGCTGAAACATGAAAAAAGAGCGAAGTTTTTCGCTCTTTTCTGAGCTGTGCTCGTCAGATTTCCTCTCGTTCTATTTTTAAATCCAATTTATGATGAATATGCAGTTGCGCTTTCACGCATAACAATAGTTCTGGTCTTTATTATGCTGGTTTTAACTATAAAATGAGTATAAAAATGAACAAGAATATGGATGCTCAAACCTGGGGGCAAATACGACAAGTGGTTGCGCAGGCGCAGCGCGCCAGTATGCACTGCTCCATCGCCAGTGTGAGTCCGGAAGGTATCCCGAATATACCCCGATTGGCACCTTATTTTTAAATGACAGCTCTCCCACCGGTTTCTTTTTTGACACCTACTCTGCCACGCTGCAACCGCATCTCAAACATAATGCGCAGGCCTGTATTCAGGCCGTAAACAGTAGCCGCGGGTTCTGGCTAAAATCAATGATGTCAGGTCAATTTCGTACTTATCCGGGTGTGCGTTTATATGCTGAAATTGGTGAGTTACGCCCGGCCACTGCCGAGGAAATGCATCAGGTGCGCCGTAGAATTGCGCCGTTAAAATGGACACGCGGCAGCAAGCTGATCTGGTCGGATTTCACCCAGGTCCGGGAGGTGCATATTCATGCATTTAGATGGGTAGAATATCCATCAATGATGCCAAAGACATCCTCTCTTTTTTAAAGCAGGCCGACATCCTTAAACAGACCGCAATAAAGTTCAGCCTTTTTCTCCACCGCTAAGGGATAGGCGCGAGATGAAGATGGCATACGGTATAAATGCAGCTCTCGACCAGCAAAGATCGCCTGTGAAGATTGGCCAATTACCGGTTTCGGCGTGCCTTCCGGCATTGATTCCATCAAGGTATCAGTAGCTTTATCACCCGTGGTCATAATGTACTGGCACAGCGGCATTTGCTGGAGCAGCCGATTTAAATCGGTCGGGGTGTGAATATGCAGAAATTTATCTGAAGCATTGCCCTTTAAACGGCTGATCCGGTAGGCGGTATCAAACAGCGCAATACCGGTATCTTTTAAAAAGTTTTGAATCAGTTCGAGCTGAAAGTTTTTATTCGGCAGGTCTAAAAAATAGTTTTTATCCTGAAAAAAGCAGATACCAAAAATCCGCCACATATCATTCTGATAATTCGGATAATAAAATTCCATTTTCCAGCGATTTTTGGGCGGTGGAAAACTGCCCATCATCAGCAGTTTGGCATTGGAGGGTAAAAAAGGCTCAAAGGGATGGGTTTCAATTTCAAGATCATCAATCATAAGGCAGCAAACTCAATTCACTTTATTCATCTTAAGCCGTTGTTTAATTTTGAGTGTTACTTCTTTGCCCCATATTTGATAAATTTCTTTACTCGGATGAAAGCCATCTTCGGCCATTTCCAGTTGCATCTGCTGATATTGTGCAATGTCATATTCAATCCAGTCCATGTTTGGCTGCTTTTGAATAAATTTATGCAGTTCACGGTTCATCTGCTTGGCATATTGGCCAAACAGCCACGCCAGCGGATTCGGTAAAGCCGGGAAAAGTTGCATCGGTGGTACACCTGCTGCAAGGATGAGCTGTGGCTGGAATTTAGCTGCAATCAGTTGATACAACCGCGCCTGTTTTTGAATCCAGATATCGGCCGGCATCAGTTTGGTGACATCATTCACCCCGACCGAGGTGACCACTACATCAAACTTTTCAGTGTCCAGCTGCTGAACGCTTTGAATGACCTGACCCGTGGTATTGCCTGTTTTGGCATGCAGTTTCCAGCTGACCTGAAATTCGGAAGTGAGTCCGGCCAGAATCGCGCCGAGCAAGGCATCTTCCTGATGGCTAACGCCAACGCCGGCAGCGGCTGAATCACCCAGAATCAAAATGGATAAGGCCTGTCCCTGACCGTTCGTGCCCTCACGTTCCCCTTCTGGCTCTGCCAGTCTTAAGGTATTTTTCTTGACCCAGCGGCCTTGAATAATCAGGGCTGGAATTAAACCCAAGGTTGCAAGCTTCAGAAACATCGCATTGTCGATCATCTTCAAAAAAATCGGGCCTATTTTAACCAAAATAAGCCCTCTATTTTTATCTTTCTATGAAATATTTTTAAATTTTCAAATATTTAAAACAAACATTTAAAATAAAAAGTGAAAAGCGCCAAATGGAACTTTTCACTTGATATACATGTGGATTAACCGAGTTTATTGACCAGTTTTAATGGTAAGACTTTCATGGCCAAGCCCAGCGGTAACCATGGCCATTTCGGCACATAGGCTTTTACCGGTGCTTTTTCAATTTCTGCGGCCAGTAAACGTGAACCGGTTTGCTCATCCACTTCAAATGGTAATTTTTTCGCGCCTTCGTTAATTTCGGTACGGATATAGCCCGGGAAAATGGTGGTAACTTTAATTGGCGTATCAATCAGCTCGGCACGGATGCCTTCGGCCAGATGTGCCACGCCGGCTTTACTGGCACCATACGCCGTCAGATGTTTTGGCATACCACGCATTGCACTCATGGAAGAAATCATCACCAGATGGCCAGAATTTTGAGCACGGAAAATTTCCACCGCAGCTTCACATTGCGCCAGCGCTGAAATAAAGTTGGTTTCAACCGTGGCGCGGTTAATCGCAAAGTTGCCCTTACCGATCCGGCGGCCTTCACCCACCCCGGCATTGACAATAATCCGGTCAATTGTGCCGAGTTCTTCTTTAAAGGCACGAAATACCTCAAATACCTGATCATAATTGGTGACATCTAAAGTTTTTGCGGCCACGCTCACGCCGTACTTGCTTTCCAGTTCCTGTTTTAAGCTTTCCAGACGTTCCATACGACGTGCACAAATGGCCAGGTTATAGCCTTTTTGCGCAAATTCGCGGGCCATACCGGCACCAATACCGGAACTTGCGCCGGTAATTAAAATTGTTTTGGTCATCTGTCTATTCCTTGATTAAATCCAGGTTAATAATTCTGGATGTTGTGCTTTTATAAAATGATGTTCATTCAGACTTAACAGCTGTGGCTCATTGCCGACCAGACGCAAAGTGGTCATGCTGGTATTGGCGATGGCCCAGTTCAGTGCAAAAGTCCGGTTAGGATTCAGTTCCAGAATTTTTCCAGCGACAACCGAGATAACACCACCCGAAGTAAACACAATCGCGTAACGCGGTTTGATTTTGGCCAGTTCATCACACAGGTTTTGCAAGGCGGTTTCGACCCGAGCCTTGAAATGCGGCCAGGATTCTTCATATTCATGGTGATATTCACCGCCAGTCCAACGCTCAATGGCACCTTCAAAAATTTTTGCCAGATACGCCCGCGGATTAAGCTCTTTGGCTACATCGGCCTTTAATAAATGCGGTTCATTAAAGCGCGGTTCGTATTGGGCAAACACCTGCTGATGGTTAAACTCGTTCCAGTCCGGATTGGTGACCAGATGAGCTTCCGGGAAACATTCCGCCAGAGCGATCTGTGCGGTCTGCTGATGGCGCTGCATGGAGCCGGCCACCACATAGGGTTCTTCTTTTAAAATGTTGTCAAAATACTGACCCAGCAGTTTGGCCTGCAATTCCCCATTCGGTGAAAGCTGGTCATAGCTTTCTGCACCAAAAGAAGCCTGGCCATGACGGATTAAATAAATGGTCGTCATTTCGGCAGCAGCTCCTTAAATTTGGCCATATATTTTTGTGCCAGCTCATTGGCTTCAATTTTTTGCAGCCCAATCAGTTTTAATGCACGGATGTGCAAGGCATGAATCACAATCCAGAAATCTTTAAAGGCCGGATTATTGGTCTGTTTATGATAATAACGGTAGTAAATCTGCTGGGCGATCACTGCCAGACGGAAAATCCCGAACACTTCATAGAAAGTCCAGTTTTCCGGTTGCAGGCCGGTTTTTTCCAGATAGTAATCGACCACCTGTTTACGGGTGAACATGCCTTTTAAATGGGTCGGCTGACGGCGGGTGGCTTTAAAAATCTGGTTATCGGTTTCTTCTACCCAGTAGGCCAAAGCGGAACCAAGATCCATCAGTGGATCGCCCAGAGTTGCCATTTCCCAGTCCAGCACGCCAATCACTTCGGTTGGATGCTGCGGATTTAAAATCACATTATCAAAACGCCAGTCATTGTGAATAATGCAGGTGGTGGAATCTGCCGGAATATTCTCGTGCAACCATTTACGTACATATTTAAATGACGGCACATTCAGGGTTTTGGCTTTTTCATAACGACTGTCCCAGCCTTCTACCTGACGACGGCAATAGCCCTCACCTTTACCCAGTTTTTCCAGTTCGGTGCCCTGATACGGCACCTGATGCAGCTCGATTAATTTATCAATCACATTAATGCACAGTTCCTGAACCTGGGTTTCATCAAAGTTCAGTTCTGGCGGCAGTTTGGCCCGCGGGATAATACCTTCCACGCGCTGCATGATATAAAAATCACAGCCAATCACCGATTCATCCTGACACAGCGCCACCATCTGCGGTAACACCGGATAATACGGTGCCAGATTTTTTTGTACATGATATTCACGCGCCATGTCATGCGCAGATTTGGCTTTGGTGCCTTTGGGTGGACGACGTAAAATTAAATCGGCATTGCGATAGTTCAGACGATAGGTCCAGTTGGAGGCACCGCCTGAATATTGGGTCACTTCCACGGGTTCCTGAACATCAACCCCTTGTGCCTTTAACCATTGGCTTACTGCCTGAATATCCAGTTCCTCGCCTTCACGAACCTGACCGCCAACATCAATCACTGACATGTTATTTTCCTGATTTTTCACTTTTTTAGGTCTTGCCCTATTAGAGCATTTTCAGCTGTAAAGACCCACACTGTTTCTGGTGTTTTGCCACTTATTTTTTACGACGGGTACTGTAGCCACGTTTGGCCAGTTCCAGTTTGGCAATCATGCCTTTATGCACTTCATCGGGACCATCGGCCAAACGTAAGGCACGCGCCTGGGCAAAGAAACCGGTCAATGGCGTATCGCGGGACAGCCCGGCACCGCCGTGGATTTGCATGGCCATATCCACCACTTTTTCCAGCACGCTTGGCGCCACCACTTTAATGGCAGAAATTTCTGTTAAGGCGGCCATATTGCCTAAAGTATCCATTTTATAGGCAGCATAAAGTGTTAACAGGCGTGCCTGATCAATTGCCACACGCGCTTCGGCCACACGCTCCAAATTGCCACCGAGTTTCAGGATTTCCTTGCCAAAGGCAGTCCGGTTCATGCCGCGGTCAATCATCAGTTCCAGTGATTTTTCTGCCGCACCGATACAACGCATACAGTGATGAATACGGCCGGGTCCTAAACGGCCCTGGGCAATTTCAAAACCTTGGCCGGCACCGCCAATAAAATTGGCCACTGGCACGCGGACATTGTCAAAGCTGACTTCACCATGGCCATGCGGCGCATCATAATCGCCAAACACCGGTAACATACGTTCAATTTTCACCCCTGCAGTATCGACCGGGACCAGCACCATCGAATGTTGATGATGACGGTCTTTGCTTTCGTCCGGGGTATGCGCCATAAAAATAATGATTTTGGCATTCGGATCACCCAGACCCGATGACCACCATTTACGCCCGTTCAGGACAATCTCATCGCCTTCTACCACCGCCGTAGCCTGCATATTGGTCGCATCAGAAGAGGCGACTGCCGGTTCAGTCATACAAAACACCGAGCGGATTTTACCTTCGAGCAGTGGCATCAGCCATTGCTGTTTTTGCTGTTCTGAACCATAACGCCATAACACTTCCATGTTGCCGCTATCTGGCGCGTTACAGTTAAATACGGTCGGGGCAATCAGGCTACGGCCAGACAGTTCGGCAATATGTGCATATTCCTGTACTGACAGGCCCTGTCCCAATTCAAGACAAGGCAAAAACATATTCCACAGTCCAGCGGCTTTGGCCTTGGCTTTTAAACTTTCTAATTGAGCCGGCCACTGCCATTGCGTCCAGTCACCGCCCTGATTCAGTTCATGCACCTGCTGCCAAAAGTCGGCTTCAATTGGTTCAATTTCTGTTTGAATAAACTGTTGGGTTCTTTCGAGATAATCCTGTGCGCGTGCTGACAATTCAAACATGACTGTAGCTTCCTCAATCTGTTGTTATATTGGCTTTACAACACCTTAACCTAAAAATTATTATGCATGAAATGATTTTATTGAATTAAGCACTATGCACAATATTCATAATAATAGCCCAATGGATCTGGGTACTTTTCATCGTATTGATATTAATTTATACCCGCTATTTATTGCGATTTTTGAACAAAAAAATATTTCCAAAGCGGCGCAGCTCTTATGTATCAGCCAGTCGGCGACCAGTCACGCTTTACAAAGGCTTAGGTTACAGTTACAGGATGATCTGTTTATTCGCACCGGCCATCAGATGTTACCAACGCCGTTTGCCGAGCAGATTTATCCGACTATTAAAACTGCGCTGCTGTCTATTCAGCATATTGCCCGGCAAAAACAGCAGTTTGAACCGGCGATGGTACATACCCTGAAAATTGCCATACATGATGAAATTGAACCGATTATTTTTCCCAAACTGGTGCAGCACTTTCAGCAGCTGAACTTGGAGATTCAGTTTTTAAGCAGCAAGCTGGACCGTAAAACCATGATTAATGATCTGGCCACCCAGCAAATTGATTTTGTGATTGATCTGGAACACAAGCTGGGCGATAAAATCCAGTTTCAGGCGCTGGTCCAAGACCGTTTCGTGGTTTGTAGCCAGCGTTCATCCATAGATAAAGAATTATATTTGTCTGCGCCGCATATTGGTGTTTCTTCACGCCGTAGTGGTCTGCTGCTGGAAGATATTTATTTAAAGCGCAATCAGCTGTCTCGAACCCTATTATTACGCTGTCAGCATTATTCCACTGCCCTGCAAATTCTGGCGCAGCATGACACCGCGATACTGACTATTCCGGAAAGTATTTTGCGACATTTACATATTGACCCGAAGCTGCATATTTTTGAATCGCCTGTCGACCTGCCGCAAATTGATTTGGGGATGTTCTGGTATAAGGAGATGCAGGAGAATGCACGTCATGCATTTTTAAGAGCGGAGATTTCTAAAATTTTTGCTTAGGCTATTTCAGTAGATTAATCTTAATTATGCTTAGGCTATTTTAAATGAGGTCAGAAAATTTACTTAGGCTATTTAGATCACTCAAATTCAAGGCGCTTTATCTTCATTAAATTTCAAACATCGCTCAAGCCCTTGCCAGATCAGGCGTTGCAGCGTAGCTGATTTGTTAAAAACTAGCTAATTGGCGATTTAATCGACCGGCGAATTGCGCCATTTCTTTTACACTAGCACTTTTATTTTTCACGGTTTACAGCTGGCTGGTCTGTTCAGCTGAATTGAAAGCGTCTATGTTGACTGAACTCTCCCCTTTCTGGCTGCTGGCATTGGCCGCTGGATGCTGTCTTGTTGCGTTTATGCTGTTGGGTAAGATTTCCCGCTTTGTGCAGCAACTGTTTCGACCTTTTAAAAAAGGCAAAACCTATTGGGCGCGGGTCACTGCGGTCAGCGATGGCGATACCCTCACCCTGTACCGTTTTAATTTAAGACGTTCAGAAACCCGCATCCGCTTTGCCTATATTGATGCGCCAGAATCGAGTCAAAGTTATGGTCCGGAAACCCGGCGTCTGGTGAAAACCATGCTGCATCAGAAGGTGGTGCGAGTCAAAATTACCGATATTGATCGCTATGGCCGCCATGTCGGGGTGATTTATCGCTACCGTAAAAATGTCAATGAAGAACTGGTCAAACGTGGCGCCGCCTGGGTCTATGAAGATTATATTCGTGATCGCAAGCAGCTGGCGCATATGCGTGCCTTACAGACTCAGGCCAGAGCACGGAAAAAAGGCCTCTGGAAAAGTAGCCGCCCGGTGCGGCCAAGTGTCTATCGCAAACAGAACCGTAAATAAAATGCTCAAGCGGATTTTTAAAGTCCGAAGATGATTCAGCTTAATAAGCCCATTGCACCAGCAAACGAAAAGCCCCGGCAATCAGCGCCAAAGCCACAAAACCGGCCAGCCAGAGACCAATAAACCACAGCAGCTGTGTACGTTTCATTGCGGCTCCTTGATGACTAAGGGAATAACTGACCTATAATGATGTGCTTCATGTCGATTTTCTTTAATGATAGCCATCATCCCCCACCCGGACTTTATGGCGAAAAATCCAATAGGACATCGCGCTATACCCTAGAATAATCGGAATTAAAATCAGCGCGCCAATGAGGGTGAAACGCTGACTGCTTTCCGGCGCAGCAGCCTGCCAGAAGCTGACCGAGGGCGGAATAATATAAGGCCATAAGCTGATTAAAAAACCGCTATAGGCCAGAAATACCAAGGCCAGCGTATACAAAAATGGGCGAAACTGTTGCTGTTTCCGGCAGGCTTTTAAAGCCAGATAAGTAAAGATCAGCACCAGTATCGGCACCGGAGAGAAATACAGCAGCTGCGGCAGACTAAACCAGCGCTCGGCAATGTGCGGCTGGGTTATCGGGGTATAAATACTGACGGCTGCTAAAACAATCAATAGGCCGATCAGCATCTTCGGCATTAAACGGTACATACGCTGCTGTAGCGCCTAATCGGTTTTAAAAATGAGCCAGCCACAACCTAAAGTGGCGTACAACATTACCACGCCAGCACCAGTAAACAGGCTAAACGGCGTTAACCAGTCCAAGCCATGGCCCGCATATACCCCCTGCTCGGTACGAATACCCTGAATATAAGCGCCCAAAATTACGCCTTGTAAAAAGCTGCTAAAAACAGAGCCACCAATAAAAGCTTTGTCCCACCAGTGTTTGCTGCTGTTGGCCTTAAAACGAAACTCAAAGGCAACACCGCGAAAAATTAAGGCAATCACCATTAAAATGACCGGTAAATACAGGGCCGAAAGTACCGTGGCATAGGCCAAGGGAAAAGCAGCAAACAGGCTGGCGCCTCCCAGCACCATCCAGGTTTCATTGCCATCCCAAATTGGCGCGACGGTACTCATCATCACATCCCGCTCTGCCTGTTCGGGAAAAAATGGAAATAAAATCCCGATGCCCAAATCAAAGCCATCTAACACCACATACATCAGCACCGCGAAGGCAATAATCCCGATCCACAGCAAAGATAAATCTATCATGGCTCATGCTCCTGTTTGGGACGCTCGGCGGGCGGGTTAAGCCGCTCGGTGACACTGCTTAACGGCCGTCTGGAGGCTTGAGTAAGCTCAGCATCAGAGGCTGATGATGGCGCTGAATGAATCAGTTCCGGCCCTTTGTGCATCAGTCTGAGCATGTAATAAATGCCCATCCCAAACACCACAAAATACACCAGTACAAAAATCATCAAACTCAGGCCAACCTGCTCTGCAGATACTGGCGATAAGGCATCTTCGGTACGTAACACCCCATAGACCACCCACGGCTGGCGGCCGACTTCTGTGGTAAACCAGCCGGCCAATAAGGCAATAAAACCAGAGGGCCCCATCCACAGGGCAAAACGCTGAAAACGACGATGTTCATATAAACGCTGTCGTTTACGTAGCCACAATCCCCATAGCGCCAGAATCAGCATCAGCACGACTAAGCCGACCATAATCCGGAAACTCCAGAACACAATGGTCGAATTGGGCCGATCTTCCGGGGCAAATTCTTTTAAACCGGTCACGGTGCCATCCAGCGAATGGGTCAGAATTACGCTGCCCAAGTTGGGAATCGCCAGCACATATTTGGTTTCTTCGGCCTGCATATCTGGAATACCAAACAGATACAGCGGCATGCCTTTCTCATGATTGGTATTCCAATGCCCTTCCATCGCTGCCAGTTTGGCTGGTTGATGTTGCAGGGTATTCAAGCCATGTAAATCGCCCACCAGCACCTGTAAGGGAGTTAAGATCAGCATCAGCCACAGGGCCATCGAAAACGAGGTTTTTACCAGTGCATCCCGACGGCCTTTAAGTAAATGCCAGGCAGCCGTGGCAGCCACTAGCAAAGCAGAGACCCAAAAGGCGGCAATAGCCATATGCGCCAGCCGATACAGGAATGACGGATTAAAGACAATGGCCCACCAGTCCTGTGGCACCAGAATGCCATTTTCGATGCTGAAACCTTGCGGAGTTTGCATCCAGCTATTGGCTGATAAAATCCAGAACATGGAAATACAGGTGCCAATTGCGACCATTAAAGTCGAGAAAAAATGTGCTTTAGGTCCCACCCGTCCCCAACCAAACAGCATGATGCCGAGAAAACCCGCTTCCAAAAAGAAAGCGGTGAGCACTTCATAGGCCAATAATGGTCCGGTGACACTGCCGGCGATACGGGAAAATTCACTCCAGTTGGTGCCAAACTGATAGCTCATGACAATGCCAGAAACCACCCCCATGGCAAAGGCGACCGCAAAAATCTTGACCCAGAATTTAAACAGGTCCTGATAAATCGGATTACGACTGCGTAACCAGCGCCATTCCAGAATCGCCAGAAAACTGGCCAGACCAATGGAAATGGCCGGAAAAATGATATGAAACGAAACTGTAAAGGCAAACTGAATCCGGGCCAGTTCCAGCGCGGTAAAACTGAGGGTCATCATGCCACCTTTCAAAAGGTCGAGCTGCGCTCAGGGTGTAGAGTTTTAAATATAGCGTTTTGAATTTTTCTCATCGCGCTTCAGCATAGGACGAAGTTGTATAGGCCTTGTGTAGGCTTTTGATCAAGAATCTTTAAGCGAGTAATTTCTGCAACTGATGAGTTTTTTTGGAAGATAGAAGCGCTGATTTTTTATTCTTGCGGTTTATCAGCTGGATAGACAGGACTGGATGAGAGGAATTTTTGTAGTTCAGTTGATTGACCTTAACGCTGCTTAACAAATCTATAGCAATACACGTTGCCCCCTCATCTTTTATCATCTGTTTTTTTGAATCCTTCCCTGGCTTCCCTACTTGAAAAAAATTCCGAACAGGCGTACATTGACTTTGTTTTAGTTACCCTGGTTAACTATTTTTTTTATGCCAAGCTCTCCCTTAAAATTTCGTACCGCTTTATTACGCTGCGCACGTCTGTTCAGCGATGAAGTCAATACCCTGTTATTGCCGCATCAGCTTAATTATTCCTTGTGGCAGGTGTTATATGTCATTCATTTAAAACAGCAATGTACCCAGGTGGATATTGCCGCCTATTTAAAGGTGTCCAAACCGAGCATCACCAAACGTATTCGGGTGTTGCTGGACTTGGGTTTAATTCAGCAACTTGAAAGTAGTGATAAACGGCAGAAATGCCTGACTTTTAGCTCTCACGGGCAGGAACTTTTCAAGCATTGTTCCACCCAGATTGATCAGTTTGAACAACAGCTGCTGCAGTCTTTTACAGTTACGGACATCGCCCATACCCGCGAGATCCTTAATCAGCTGAGTGAACAGTTACAACCGACCCTACAAGGTGAAGACAAATGAGTTCAGCACAAGCACCGCTATGGACCAGAAACTTTATCCTGGTCGGCCTGATCAATTTTCAACTGGTACTGATTTTTTATCTATTGGTGATTGTGATTGTCGGTTATGCCGTGGCGGAATTAAATGCCAGCATTGCCGAAGCCGGTTTAATTTCAGGACTGTTTATTGTCGGCACCTTATTTGGCCGTCTGCTGATTGGCAAATGCCTACAGCGTTTCGGTTATCGTAGCACCCTGCTTTTTGGGCTGGCCGGTTTCTTGCTGCTTTCCTTAGGCTATTTTATAGAGATGGGGGTGACTGCCCTGCTCGGCATCCGTTTTATTCATGGCTTTATGATGGGAGTCGCCTCTACCGTACTCGGCACAGTCATCGCACAAACTCTGCCGCCCACCCGCCGTGGTGAAGGTATTGGCTATTACAGCATGAGCAGCACCCTGGGTACGGCGATTGGTCCTTTTGTCGCGATCTGGATGATGCTGCACACCAGTTATCAGACGATTTTTAGCTTATCCAGTGTCTTGGCGCTGGGCTGTCTGGTAGTGGCCTGTTTTATCCGGATGCCGAACCTGGCGCAGCCTAAACCTGCAGCCACCGCGACAGCAGGCAAAGGTTTTGGCTTCTGGACCCAGTATCTGGAAAAGAATGCGCTGCCCATTTCCCTGATTATGCTGTTTGCTTCCATCTGTTATTCCGGCGTGCTGTCATTTATTAACTTTTACGCCAAGGAAATTGATCTGGTCGAAGCCGCGTCCTTATTCTTTTTAATGTATGCCATCGCCATTTTGTTTTCGCGTCCGTTTACCGGGCGGCTTATGGATCGTAAAGGTGAAAATATCATTATGTATCCCGCCTTTATTGTGATGGCGATTGCCCTGTTTTTACTAAGTCAGGCGCATAACTCCAGTATGCTGCTGCTTTGTGCCGGCTTGCTCGGTCTGGGCTATGGCAATATTCAATCGGTCTGTCAGACTATTGCGGTCAAAAGTACCTCACTGGAACGTATGGGACTGGCGACCTCGACCTATTTTATCTGTCTGGATGCAGGGCTGGGCTTCGGGCCGTATTTGATCGGAATCGCGCTGAAATCGGTTAGTTATGCGCAGATGTATTTCTATAGTGCCATCGCCGCGCTGCTGTGTTTAGGCCTGTATTATCTGCTGCATGGTCGTCATGCTCAGCAGGTGCAGCCACAGTTATCACGCTAACGAAAGCAACACGCTTAAAACCGCCGGCCAAAGCGCTGGCGGTATTCCATTGGGGTTAGGCCGGTTTTCTTGCGAAATAAACGCCGGAATGAACTCGGATCTTCATAGCCCACCATTTGCATAATCCGGTCAATCGGCTGCTCGGTTTCTTCCAGCCGTTTTTGCGCAGCTTCAATACGAATAGCCTGCACATACTGATTCGGCGCCACATCTAACACTGCTTTAAAACGGCGAATGAGCGTGCGCGGGCTGATATTAAAACGCGCCGCCACATCTTCCATATTCAAGTTTTCCCTAAAATGCTGCTCCAGCCAATGCTGGATTTCTTTTACCAAACCATCCTGATGTGGCTTGCTCATACGCATCAAGGAATAGGACAACTGGTTGTCACGGCGAAAATCCAGCACAAAGGATTTGGCCGTCTGAATGGCAATTTCAAAGCCATAAAAACGTTCAATTAAATGTAGCCCCAAATCGAACCAGGCCAACCCGCCACCGGCACAATAGACATGATCGGACTGGGTAATCAGGCGATCCGCCTGCAAATGGACCTCCGGATAGCGCTGCTGGAACTGATCTTTAAAACCCCAATGCGTGGTGGCACTGCGGCCCTGTAAAATTCCGGCTTCGGCCAGAAAAAAATTCCCGGTACAGTTTCCGGCAATCAGGCATTGGGCTTGATCGGCCTGTTGCAGAACATTCATGAGAGACTGATTTTTTTCCAGAATCTGCTCGATGGAACCGGCCAAAGTCGGAATCACCAGCAAATCGGCCTGCTGGATTTCACTATAGGCCAGATGCGCCTCAATGCGTAAACCATTACTACATTGCACCGTTTTTCCCTGTGGCGAGGCAATCTGCACCTGAAACAAACGCTGGATGTCCTGTTTCTGAATCCGGTTCCAGCTGATGCCGGCCAGACTGAATAAGTCCGCCACACCGGTTATGGCCGAAGCCAGTGCACCATCATAGGCCAGAATAAAAACCCGCTTCATGCTTTCTTCCCAAATGTCGTTTTTAGCTCCTTGAGTGTCATTATTGACAATTTATCTGCCAATACAAGTCTTGTTAAGCTAGTGACAATCAATAAAAACAGGTAACGGCATCCCATGACCGCACTCATCAATCAAAAAGATCTGGATTTTTTACTCTATCAGGTATTTTCAGCCGAACAGCTGACCCAGCTGGAACGTTATCAGGAACATGACAAAGCCACCTTCGACAGCATTTTAGATACGGCGCGCGGCATTGCAGCAGACTATTTTGCCCCACACAATGCCAAAGGTGATGCGCAAGAACCGCATTTTGATGGTACACAGGTACATACCATTGCCGAAGTGAAACAGGCCTGGCAACAGTTTGCCCAGGCCGGTCTGTTATGTGCCCAGCATGATTATGATCAGGGTGGTATGCAGCTTCCGACGCTGATTAATATGGCTGCCAATGCCTATTTTATGTCGGCCAATCCTGCCACCGTGGCCTATTCGTTTTTAACCGCGGCCGCAGCCAATCTGATTCAGGCCTTCGGTACCGAGCAGCAGAAACAGACCTTTGTCCCGTCGATGTTCAATGGCCGCTTTTCCGGCACCATGGCCATGACCGAGCCGAATGTCGGTTCCTCTCTGGGTGATCTGACCACCAAAGCCATTCCACAAGCTGATGGCAGCTACAAAATTAAAGGCCAGAAAATGTTTATTTCTGGGGGTGATCAGGACATTACTGAAAATATTGTGCATCTGGTGCTGGCGCGGATTCAGGATGCGCCACAAGGTGTCAAAGGCATTTCCCTGTTTATTGTGCCGAAATTCCTGACCAATGAAGATGGCACGCTGGGTGAACGCAATGATGTCAAACTGGCTGGCCTGTTACATAAAATGGGCTATCGCGGGACAACATCGACTGTGCTGAATTTTGGTGAAAATAACCAATGCTTAGGCTATTTGATTGGTGAAGCTGGTCAGGGCCTGAAATATATGTTCAAAATGATGAACGAGGCGCGTGTCGGTGTTGGGCTGGGCGCCGCGATGATCGGTTATCGCGGTTATTTGGAATCGCTGGAATATGCCAGAAACCGTCCGCAAGGCCGACTGGCCAGTGAAAAAAATAGCGACAGCAAACCGGTCAATATTATTGAACATAGCGATGTGAAACGGATGTTGTTAGCGCAAAAGGCCTATGTAGAAGGAGCTTTGGCATTGTGCCTGTTTGCCGCGCGACTGATTGATGAACATCAGGCGGGTGGCTCGGAAGATAGCGCCATTCTGCTCGACCTGATCACGCCTGTGGTCAAATCCTTCCCGTCTGCCTATGGTCCGAAAGCCAATGATCTAGCAATTCAGGTACTTGGCGGTGCCGGCTATACCCGTGATTATCCGGTAGAACAGTATTATCGGGATAATCGCTTAAATCCGATTCATGAAGGCACTTTTGGTATTCAGTCACTGGATTTACTCGGGCGTAAATTATGGCAGCACAATGGCAAAGGCTTAAATCTGCTGATGCAACGCATCAACACCACGCTGGAACAGATTCAGCATCCGGCCATTCTGGATCTGTCTAGCAAATTCTGCAAACATCTGGCTACGGTACAAAGCACCACACAAAAACTGGGACAGGCGCTTATGCAAGGTCAAACCAATGAGGCTTTGGCCAATTCTGCCCTGTATTTAGATATGATGGCTAAAGTGATTATTTCCTGGTTATGGCTGGATATGGCCAACAAGGCGCAACAGCAGTTTGGCCAGTCTGAGTTGGCAGAAGATCAGCAATTTTTAGCAGGCAAGTTGCAAGCGGCGCGCTATTTTATTCGCTGGGAATTACCGGAAATTGAACATCAGGCCAAATTACTCAGTGAATTTGATGATACTTGCCTGTCGATGCACAGTGACTGGTTTTAAAACCGGATGATGGAAAGCAGGTTTTAAATATCTACCTTCTAAAGAAAATCCCCATGTAGTTTATTACATGGGGATTTTTTATATACTTCTAGAATGCAGATGCCGTTTAGAATTGTGCATTCAAGACATTGGCCGCCACTTTACCCTGCCACAATTCACGTAGGGTCGGTAAATAGAATTTTTCACCCAGCTCGACCAGTTCTGCATCAATTTGCGCATGAACTTCATGCATAAACAGATAGTCCAGCTCTACCGTCGCCAATTGGCTTTGTGATTTTTTATAGTCCTGACGTTTTTGCTGTGCTTGCTTCACCAAACGGTCTGCAAAAGCGCGATCTTTATATTTCGCAATAGCATTTAAACGCAGCTCAATCAGGCCCCAACCACTGAGCAGCAATTTAAACAATTCCAGATCTGCCGTGGTTGATTCCCAGGTCATGTCTTCCAGGTTTTCATTTTCAGGCAGCACCGGCAGCAGCAACTCCATCACACTTGGGAAAATTTTCTTAAAATTTAAAATAAATTTAACAGGATGCTCACCCGGATAATCGGTAAATTGCACCTTTTTCTGAACATCCGTTAAATAGATATCAAGCATTGAAAATTTTCCTAGATAGATTGCTGTTTTACAAAGCTTTATTTCTTAGCTTGTAAAACTGTAATAAAAAACGAATCGCATTTTAGCAATTATGACATCTTATTCAATGTTATTTAAGCCATGCGTCTACATGAGGACGGCTTTAGCTCTAAAATTCTTCAATCTGAAAAGATGGCTTTAAACGGTTCGACGGCTTGTAATTCTTTTTAAGAACATTGATTCAAGGTTAATGGATGGTTCTTTTCTTTATTGGGTTCTTGAGTTTGAATCTTATATTAATCAACATCTAGTTAGTAGTTAGTAGTTCAATAAGCACGAACGCTCCAAATTAAAATGACACGCTGTTTTGCCTTCAATGCACTCTCCTCTATTATGCTGAGATATCTCATACTTAAAGAATAACGATGCTTTTTCTTATTGCGATCCTATTTTTAGTTTTTATTCTCTATTACTACAGACTTGATCAGGCCAGCGCGACGAGCAGCGAGTTTGTGTTCTACCTTTGCCTTTCCTTAATCATCCTCTGCATCGTGAACGCTTGGCGTGTGTTGACTTAAGCATCGAGTAAGCATCAAAAAAACCTTCTCATCTCCCAGCGATCACAACACTACGTATAGCGTGACCCTCTAGTTATACCTATATTTTTTCCTTTCACAAGCGGTTCATAGTACAGGTATATCATCACGGGATTAAAAAAATTAATGTGAGATGTATCGTGAAATACGGAATTTTAATTGTTCTACTGTTAAGCTGTGTAGTCAGCAGTGGCCTGAGTTTCTGGGTTGGATTCAAGGCAAATGATTCATTATTATTGATCATTGGCGGACTGCTCATTTTTGCCTCAATCTTGATTGCCCTTGAAATTAAAAAAGTCAAAAAAGATCCGTTCTAAGCCAAGCCGGCAATTTTTCTATGCTCTATGGATGCGGGTATAGCGCCTATTCACGCTCTTTTAGACAATCCTGACAACGCCGAATTTCTTCATCATCACCCGTGTATTCGACTTCAGTTGCGCCATGAAAGCTAAACAGACAAAGAAGGAACTGGATCATAATATTCTGCTCTTAATAATCTGCCTCCTGTTCTTGAGGACGGAGATGGGAGAAAATCAGAAGCTAGCCCTGATACAAATTTTATATAAATAGAAATTTTAAAAGTTGTCATAATATGACACTAATAAAAATTAATATTCAATTAAATTATCCTATTTCGATAATCTAAATAAAAAATTACCCACTAAACCCAGAAGTCCTGAATAACGACTTTGTGGATGCTTTCATCGAAATCCGTATTGGATAGATTTAAGTTTTTGTTCTTCATATTGATATAACAATAACTTGCTGCAAGTCCTACACCAATCAAAGCTAATAGTTTCATTGCTCACCTCACCTATTGGAAGATCTGGATTTAAACTATCATTCAAATTTGTAGCTTTCACATTCAATTTTGATCATTTTTTGTACATATTATAATTTCCGGAGCAATGTATAAAGCCATAAAAAAGCCCACCAGTGGGTTGAGCTTTTTAGGTCTTGACCAAGAGAAAGAAGCAATAGGGATGAGCGCTGTTAATACTCTTGATCTAAACCATTGCTACACGTTTCATTCTCTTCTTCATCGAGCAGGTAGTCGATTTCAGTCATCTCATGCAGGCCAAATAAAGTGAATAGAAGATGGAGCATAATTTTTCTCCTCAAAAAAATGCCTCCCTAGAGGAGGAGGCAGTAAAAAAAGAAACTACAGCGATAGATTCTGCTGAAAATTATATATAAATTTATAATTTATATATTTGCATAATATTACATATTTTATGCCAAAAATTAGCCAACCCAGTCTACTTTGAATGAATTATTAATAGAAAATTATTATAATTTTAAGCTGAATTTCAAAGTTAAGAGGACTTCTTATTCGGTGATCAGCAGAATATCTAGAATCCCTTAATTAACGTAAGTAAATGACTGCCCTTTTTGCCTAGATTCACTATTGGAGCCGGTTTTATACCAGCCATAAAAAGGCTCACCTGTTTCCAGATGAGCCTACCGATGTCGAACAGCGAATGCTCAACCTGAATATCTAATGTCTCCATCTCAATACATCAAGCAGTCCACCTACCAATGTATTCAAGGAAAATATTCAGATCATCCCACCCTTAAAGATGCATGGTCACACCCAGCTGAAAAGCGCGGCCCGGTAACGGCGCAATATATTTCAGGGGCGAATTATGTGGACGTGCCTCTTCATCCAGCAGGTTTGATCCATTCATAAACACATCAAAACTGGCATTTTTTAAAGTCACTTTTTTACGAATATCCAGATCCATCAGGTTATATGCCGGCAGTGGCACTTCCTCTGACACATTTTTTCCTAAATATCGCGGTTGATCATAATAAATACTTGCCAGACGCGCTGACCAATCTGCGCGTGTCCATTCAATGTGGGCACCATAACGATTGGTCGGCATATTCGGCAAATACACACCATCATTACTTAAACGTAAACTTTCCGGATTGGTGGCCTTATTTTTAACCAGATCGGCAAAACCACCGACCTGTACCTCACCAAAATGGTCTAAATCAAAAGTGTAGTTCATATCCACCTCAAAACCATTCACTTTAGTATCGGTTTGCTTCCAGTACTTCAGCGGTAAACGGTTTCTCATGGATGAACCGGAATGCGACAAATAAAAATAATCTTCAAAATCCATTTGATATAAAGCTACAGCGATATTCGCAGCATCCCAGTTCACATGCGTGATTAATTCCAGCCCCTGCATTTTTTCTTTGTTCAATGCCTGATTGCCTTCCTCCTGCGTCATAACCGAATAATGCGGATTGCTGGCATACAGTTCATTAATTTCAGGAGCCCGTTCTGACTTGGAATATTGCAGCCTAAAGTCCAGATAATCAGTCGCTTTAAAATTCGAACCGACATAAAAACTATTTAGAGCAAAAGATTTATTTTTTAGGGTGCTATTGGCCGCATTACGCGCCAGTTTAAAACTCTGATCCTGAATCTCATGCTGAACGTTCTCATGACGATAACCGGCATCCACTGAAAACCGCTCCCAATCCAATTTTTCCTGGATAAATACTGCCTGGGTCGTGGTTTTGACATTAGGGAGATAGCGCTGTGTTCCTGAACCCTTAACATCACGCACATTCAAAGCAGTGCCAATTTCACCGCTCAAATTTTTATAAGGCATCTGCTTTAGTACCAGTTCGGCAGCATGGCTATCAAACTGATATTCATTGGCTTTGCTTGCACCAATATATTCACCCGAGCGATTGGATAATTTTGATGCCTGAATTTGGAGATGATCAAGTACAGGCAGTGGGTCCCTGAGTAACGCATCAACCGCAAAACGGTTCTGTTTAATCTGCACCGTGACCGGCAAGCTATCATCATAAGCGCTCTGGAAAGATTTATTTTCCATTGAGAAACCCGGCACACCATAATCACTGGTTTTATAATCGGCACTAATTCCAATATAGCCATTGTCTAAAAAGTAAGTACTCCCGATTGCCATATTTTCATTTCTGGCATAGCTATTGCCCAGTTTTTTCTGATAATTGGGCGTAACATCCTGATTGGTTCGGCTTTCCACATATTTTGGCGTATTGGGCACATAATCCGGGTTGGGATCATTGACAAATTCCCGGTAGGCACCATTCACATAGCGGGTTAAAACCGCTTGATCAGTATATTTGGCCGACTCCAAGCCATCATAATAATCATAAAAATGCTGAGGATTCTGCGCGATATCTTCTAAAACATGCTTATTTAAATATTGATGATGTGCCTTATTAAAGACCTGTTCAATTCTGGCATCGCGCTGGCAGGCGCTTGCCAAAGCAGAATCAATCCCACCTCGCTCCGAGATAATCGCTGTATCACAGACGGCTGCTTTGCTCTTTCCGGGAATTTTATAAGATGAAATCTGTTGGGTAGAAAACTGGATATTGGTGCTCAGATTTTCCTGATTATTGACATTAATGCGAATACCATGCCCGCTAAAATCGTTAAAGCCCTTTTTATACACCACATCGACATTGGCGCTTTTCTCTTCCAGCATTTTTGAAATGATGCCCGAATCTATATCCACATAACCACCAATCGCCTGTCCGCCATAACGTACAATATTGGTCCCTTTATGTACGGTCACGCTTTTAGTAAATAGTGGATCAAATGGAATATTAATATCACCGCTGATAGCATTCATTCCATTGATCGCCTGACCATTCTCCAGAATCCCGACCCGATGACCGCTCAAACTGCGTATCACTGGTGCCCCCGAATTGGGACCGAATGCGCTACTTTGCACGCCAGACATATGTTTAACAGCATCGCCCAAGGTATTGGCTGTTTCAATGCGTTCTTTAGGCGCAATGTTCAGATTCTTGTCAGTATCATCCCCCTGAAAAATAAGTGGTTCCAGAATTGTAATCGGCTCTTCAGCCTGTGCCTGTTGCATCGCCAATAAAATTAAAGTCATGAGTGTGCTGTATTTCATGCGAGCCCCCTTTTAAAAAGTGTTATGTTATAACATAACTTTATGTCTATTTAAAAAATTATTCTGGTTTTTCTGGCAGATCGAGAAAATGCAGCAACTCAATTGAGAGGAAGAAAAATGGGGGAATTGAAATATTTTGAATTCTTAGATTCTTAAAAAAGAAAAACCATCTAACACGAAGTTAAATGGTTTTTAGAACCCGCTCAACAACCAGAGGTCATTAGAGCTTTTTCCAGGTCATGGCACTGGTTGTATTGCTCTGTTGCGCTTTACCAAATACTTTCATCTGGTCTTTAGCATCATTCAATTGCGCTTCAATGGTATAGGTACGGCCATCCTGGGTATTCAGCCATTGACCTTGCTTAAACTGCTTATGGTTGCCGGTCATGCCTTTCAGCACTTCCATACCAAAAATCGGCTGGTTCTTTAAAGCCCCTTCACATTTGCCACAAACGTCCGGATTCACCGCTCCCGCCGCCGGATAATGCTTGCTCACTACTGCACTATACTGCTGTGTTTTGGAGTTTTTACGAATCACAATTTCCGACACATAATACCCGGTTCGATCATCAATCACTTTCCATGTCCCGATTAAAGGATCAAACGGCATTGCCACTACAGTTTTGGTTAAACCCGCCAATAGAGCCGCAGCCCCCAATAATTTAAAATTCATAAGCAAAAAGAGTTTCAAAAGAGTCAATAAAGAAATGAGATACGCTTCCCAGCGGCCTGCATTATATTCATTTTCCTAAACTAAATCATAATAATTTCATAAATTTTAAATATCTATGTGGTATTTAGATCCAATTTTTGCTAGATACTTCACATTTCTTTTCCAGAATTTTAGCAATTCTTTTTATTGTCACATTCAGGGCTTATGATGCAGTCAAGGTCATTAAAAACGAGAAGATGGCCTGTAATAACTAAGTAGCGCAAACTAACCCAGCATATAGCAATCCATATGTTGG
Source organism: Acinetobacter sp. C15 (assembly GCF_013420645.1). Classification (NCBI taxonomy): domain Bacteria; kingdom Pseudomonadati; phylum Pseudomonadota; class Gammaproteobacteria; order Moraxellales; family Moraxellaceae; genus Acinetobacter; species Acinetobacter sp. C15. The sequence continues at coordinate 10,909 of NZ_VOXR01000008.1, read as the reverse complement.
GTTTTCTTTTATAGGTACTTTGCACTTTCATGCACAGGTTCTGATGGAAAAATAGTTGTGATGAAGCAAGATTTTTTAGCCCACCGGGATGGCTGCTCATATTCCATCCCGGTAGATGCAACACTTATTTCGCATTCGGTGAAACCATATTTTCTGGTCGTACCACGTCATCAAACTGTTCAACAGTGACCAGATTCAGCTCCACCGCCACCTGTTTTAAGGTTTTCCCTTCTTTATAGGCCGTTTTCGCGACTTTGGCGGCATTTTCATAACCAATTACCGGATTCAGTGCCGTCACCAACATCAACGAGTTATGCAGGAAATGATCAATCTTGTCACGGTTCGGCTCAATTCCGACAGCGCAGTGATCGTTAAAGCTGTTGCAGGCATCTCCCAATAACTGAATCGACTGTAACAGGTTGTAAGCAATCACCGGCATAAATACATTTAGCTCGAAATTCCCTGAAGCCCCAGCCACATTAATTGTCGTATCATTGCCCAGCACTTGCGCCACCACCATGGTCATCGCTTCACTCTGGGTCGGATTGACTTTACCTGGCATAATGCTTGAACCCGGTTCATTTTCCGGAATACGGATTTCACCAAAACCACAGCGCGGCCCACTGGCCAGCCAGCGTATATCATTGGCAATTTTATTTAAGCTCACAGCCAGAGTTTTTAAGGCACCGGAAGCAAATACCGCAGCATCACGTCCAGCCAAAGCTTCAAACTTGTTCGGCGCAGTAACGAAAGCCAAACCGGTCAGGCTGGCCAGTTGCTGTGCGGCTTTTTCAGCATAGTCCGGATGGGCATTTAAACCGGTTCCTACGGCGGTGCCACCCAACGGCAGTTCATATAAACCGTCCAGGGCCTGATGCAAACGTTTCAAACCATGATCGAGCTGCGAGACATAGCCGCTAAATTCCTGCCCTAGGGTTAAAGGCGTTGCGTCCTGTAAATGGGTACGGCCAATTTTCACAATATCGGCAAAGGCATCGCTTTTGGCCTGCAAGGTATCTCTTAAACGGGTCACTGCCGGAATTAAGAGTTCATTGATCTGTAAACTGGCAGCCACATGAATCGCGGTCGGGAAAGAATCGTTGGTTGATTGGGCACGGTTCACATGGTCATTCGGATGGACTGGCTTTTGTGCACCCAGCGGATTGCCGAGTTTCTGGTTAGCAATATTGGCAATCACTTCATTACAGTTCATATTGCTTTGCGTGCCCGAACCAGTCTGCCATACCACCAGCGGAAACTGGCTATCCCATTTGCCTTCAATCACTTCTTCAGCTGCATCAACAATATAGTGCGACAGCTCTTGAGGAATCTGGTTCAGTTCTGCATTGGTCATGGCCGCGGCTTTTTTCACTAAGCCCATGGCGCGAATCATGGGACGAGGTAAACGTTCCTGCCCGATTTTAAAATTCTGTAAGCTGCGCTGAGTCTGTGCACCCCACATGGCCTCACTCGGGACTTCAACTTCTCCCATGGTGTCGTGTTCGATACGTGTTTGCATACTCAACCTCTATCTATTCTTGCTGTTCTCAATGCTGTTATAACGCTGCCCTGAGGCAGCGGCTATGGCGAATATAGTCATCTTAGGTCAGGCGGATAAAATTGTAAATGATAATTATTATCATGATTAAATTTATCATTGCCCGCGCAAGGTGTGCTGATAAAAGCGCCATTCATCTTCCAGCATCTGCTGAATCGAGCGTTTCGGCTGCCAGCCCAGTACCTCTTTGGCTTTACTAATATCGGCCGCAACCTGATCCAGTTCGGCATAGGGATATACATCAGCATCGACCGTTTTAATTTCAGTGCCGGTGACGCTCGAAATTTCATTTAACAGTTGCTGGATCGAAATCGCCTCGCCGGCAATATTAAAGGCTTCACAAACATGCTGTTGCTGGAATAGCCATTGCAGGGTTAAAGATACGGCCTCACAACAATCCAGTACATGCAGGAAACTACGCTCTACAGTCTTGTCTTCAGTTTGGGCCTGCTTGCGCAGCTCGATAAATTCGCGTTGCCGCGCCCCGACCTGCATCGCCAGGGGTACAATATTTTTTGGCAGTGGCGGTACCATCTCACCCAGCACCCCATGTTCAAAGGCACCAGCAATATTGCCCAAGCGCAATAAGGCAATTTTCCATTCATTGTCAGTTTTAAAGGTATCCTGAATAATTTCCTCAGCCATCTGCTGAGATTTGATATACGGATTCGGATAGGCATACTGAAATGGCAGATCTTCTTTCAGTTGCAGGCTGGATTGACCATACACGGTTAAGCTGGATAAATGCGCCAGCACACGTACCCCGGTACGCTGCATGGCACGCAGCAAACTCATGATACAGCTGACATTATCATTATAATATTCAAGCGGTTTCAGGACCGATTCTTCCAGCGATTTAAAGCTGGCCGTATGCACCACTGCATCGACCGAATACTGTTCAAAGACTTTATTTAAGGCCGGGGTGTTACGAATATCAATTTTGGCAAAAGGCACATACATGCCCGAAATATATTCAAGTCGTTCTAAGGTTTGTAAATTGGCATTGGATAAATTATCGACAATAATGACTTCTTGCCCTTGAGCCATCAGACTTAATGCAATATGCGAGCCTATAAAGCCTAAACCACCAGTCACTAAAATCATTGTATACTACCTTTTTCTTATGAAGTCTGAATGCCCCCTGTGTTGCGGGAACATTTCATTAGTGAATTTTGATGAGTACCTTATTACTAATTACCTCCGCGCCGACCTCGATTCATGCCTGGCATGCGTTGGGTCTGGCTCAAGCCTTGCAGAGCAAGAATGAAGATTTCCGGGTGTTCTTCTATCAGGACGCTGTTATGGTCGCTAACGATTTACAATGGCTACCCGATGATCAGCGACAGTTAAAATCGGAATGGCAAAAACTGTCGATTCGTTTGCCGGTTTGTGTCAGTGCGGCACTGTTACGCGGGATTACCGATCAGGACAATGCCAAACGTCATCAACTTCATCAACACAATTTAGCCGCGGGCTTTGAATTGGTTGGTCTGGGCGAACTTGCCGATGCAGTGCAATCTGCAGATCGCCTTCTTCAATTCTAAGTGGTTCTATTTGAGAATTTGTTGCATTTAAAAGGTAAATTGTGTGAAAACTGTACTCGTCATTTTAAGCCAGGCCAATTTAAGCAGCCAGCAGGTACATGAAAGCCTGTCTGCGACTATGGTACTGGCCACTTTTGGCTGTGAAGTCAAAGTGTTATTACAGGATGCTGCCCTAAGTCTGCTCAAAAGCGATTTGGCTTTTGACCAGCTCAAACACGCCTTCAAGCTGGCCTCGAATATGGTCGAAAGTTTTGAGTTTTATGATTTAAGCCCGATTCTGGTAGAACACCAGCATCAACATTCAGCTTATGTCAGCCAGTCGCAGCAGGAAATCGAGTTTATTGAACTGAATGCGGACTTTATCCAGCGTTTTGACCACGTGCTGTACTGGTAAGCCGGAAGGAATCTGTTATGTCACAAAATACTTTATATCTGCTGCAATCCGGCTTCCATACTACCCCGGCCATGCTGGACAAAGTTTCACGTCTGTATAGTGAAGGCGATGCAGTGGTGCTGATGGGTGATGCAGTATTGGCCATTGATCACCCATTTTGTCAGCAATTCGGCACCCTGTTTGCACTGGAGCATGATCTAGAGCTGCTGGTCCAGCCATTGCCTGCCCATCTGCACAGTTTAAACTATGCTACCTTTGCCGAGCTGTGTCTGGCTTATAGCCGTTGTATCTCTTTAAAATAAACAAGCTTTGAGTGTGTTATGAATCTTGAACTGGACCAAGATGGTCATTTGGTCGATTACACCATCTGGAATGAAACTGTAGCGCAAGAGCTGGCCAAAAGCCTGGAGCTGGAACTGGAAGATTGGCATTTTGAAATTTTGCAGGCTGTGCGCCATTTTTATCAGCAGTTTGGTCATTCTCCGGCGACTCGCCCGTTAATCAAGTTTCTGATGAAAACGGTCAGCCCTGAGATTAATAATGCCCTCTTGCAAGAGCGTTTTAACACCGGACTGGTGGCGCGGCATTTAAGCCGTCTGGCCGGTATTCCCAAACCGGCGAATTGCCTGTAATTGGAGGAAGATTCATCTGTTCAGAGGTTTAGCGCTGTAGATGAATCTGATTTCACACGATAATCCTTTAATTCTTACTTTAGAAATGAATCTCATCAGGATGCGTTTCAATAATTCTTAACCAGGCCCGGGTGGCTGGACTCATGGCGACTGTCGTATTCCAGGCCATTCGCAAGGTCCAGTTCAGCTCAGGCTGGCACAAACGGCTGATCTGATAACGCTCGGCAGGCAACTGCTCACAATAAACCTGAGGCAACAGCGCAATCCCCATGCCGGAATCCACCATTTTGGCAATAAAATCCCACTGGCTGCTTTTACAGACAATCTTCGGTTCAAAACCCAGCTGTTGTGCGGCCTGTAGAATCATCTGGTTTAAAGTAAAGCTGTCGGCAAACAGTAAAAAAGACTCATCTTTCAGTTCCAGCAACGATACCGTTTCACGTCCCTGCCATGCAGAATTCCGGGCAGATAACAAACACAGTGGCGAATCCATAATTGGAATTCCGCCCAATACCGGTTTTAAATGGCCGAGTACAATCCCGACATCAATCTGTTTATCCAGAATAGCGGCTTCAATCCCGCTGGCACCTACCTCTAAAAAGCTCAGTTCAATAGCCGGATACTGCTGATGAAACTTGGCAATTAACCGGCTTAATAGCACCGAACCCAAGGGCGGCAAACCGAGCGTCAATTTACCACGTTCTAGCGCATGAACTTCCGCCACCGAATCATAAATCGCCTGCTCCAGTTGCAGCATTTGTAGCGCATGCTGATAAATCTGCTCGCCCAGGTAAGTCAATTGCACTTCACGTTTACGCCCAGCTTCACCTTTATGAAACAGCGCAGTGCCCAACTCATCTTCCAGCCCCCGAATGGCCTTGCTAATTGTAGGCTGGGTCAGACACAAAGCATCTGCTGTGCGGGTAAAACTTTGCAATTGCACCAGTTTGACCAGTATTTTCAGACTTTTTAAATCCACCATCATTCCCAATAGGCATAATTATTTTTTTATTATTCATAATCATCCAGACAGGTCAAATCTAAAATACAGTCGTGTTTAACCTTTAGGGTAATTCAGCGATGTGGTCACTTTCCCGTGTTGCCGTCCTCAGCATACAAATTGCGCTGCTAATCCTGATCTGGTGGCTCGGTGCGCTGATCCAACAGATATTCCAGCTGCCGGTTTCAGCGGGTGTGATTGGCCTGATCCTGTTACTGCTGGCGCTGTTAAGTGGCATATTTCAACTGCAATGGATCAAGCAAGGTGCCGATTTTATGCTGGCCGAGCTGATGCTGCTGTTTATTCCCTGTGTGGTCGGCATTATCAATGATCTCGACTTACTGCTGAGCCAAGGCTGGCAACTGCTACTCTCGATTACGCTCGGCACCTGTGCGGTAATGGTCGCCACAGCCTATAGCGTGTGCTGGGGTTTTAAACTGGAACAGCGGCTCAGGAAAAATACCAACAATACTGCATATGTGTCAGGAGATTAAGATGAACCTGATCGCAAGCCTGTGCTTTATCTTCACCCTGCTGGGCTATATCGTGGCCAAACAGCTGTATCGTCGTTATCCGGTGCTGCTGTTTTTGCCCTCCATTTTGGTTCCGGCTGGATTAATCTGCATGCTGCTCTATTTCGGGATTTCCTATGACAGCTATATGCAGTACAGCCACTGGATTGTCTGGATGCTCGGGCCAGCCACGGTGGCTTTTGCCATTCCGATTTATGAATATCGCGCGCTGATTCAACGCCATCTGCTGGCCATCAGCATGGGTATTGTGATCGGTATGTGTGTCGGCATTATCAGTGCTTTTTATCTGGCGCAGCTGTTTCAGCTGAATCAGGAAACCACATATAGCCTGATGGCGCGCTCTATCTCTACACCCTTTGCGATGGAGTTAAGTACACAGGTGGGCGGCTCGGTTGAACTGGTAATCCTGTTCACCATGATGACCGGCTTTGCCGGCGGTTTTATGGCAGATGCCGTCTTACTCGCACTCAAACTGAATTCACATTTTGCTCAAGGTGCAGCCTTAGGTAATGCCGCGCATGGTTTTGGTACTTCTAAAGCCTTTATGCGCCATCGTGAAGAAGGTGTGGCCGCCTGCTTAAGTATGGTACTGGCTGGCATATTTATGGTGATTTTTGGACCTGCCCTGATTCATGGCGTGGTCCGGTTTTTATAACTGAATCCGCTGCTAAAATAAAATCAGTGCAGATTAAGACTCATCCACCACATCGGCAAACTGGGCATTTAACACCCCGGCCAGATCATCCGGCTTTAAACCAATGTCCAGTCCACGTTTGCCACCGCTGACATAGATTTTTGCCAGACTTTGCGCGCTCTGGTCAATCACAGTTTTTAAACGTTTCTTCTGCCCAATCGGGCTAATTCCGCCAACCAGATAACCGGTTAAACGTTCAGCATCTTTAGGCTCTGCCATATGCAGTTTTTTACAGCCCACCGCGGTAGCAACTTTCTTTAAATTTAACTGCACATGCACCGGTAAAATCGCCACATAATACTGTTTATCATCAGTTACCAATAAGGTTTTAAATACTTCGGCCAGGGCTAAACCCAGCTTTTCCGCTGCTTCCAGCCCAAAACTTTTGGCGTTCGGATCATGCTCATATTCATGAATACTATAGTCAATTTTATTGGATTTTAAAATTTTACAGGCCGGTGTCATTTTAGTTGCCCAGTGATAAACATCCTCGCAGTATAAAAGCTTCTGCTGCAGAAGTTAATCACTGTATAGCTTAGGCTATTGAGTGGCAGTATAATATTTCCGCTTTTCCACATCATCCAGCATACTCTCGGTTTCCTGCAAGACATTGGCCAAACGCTGGGTATGCGCAATCAAACGGTCCAGCCAGCGCTGTGCGGCCAGTAATTCCAGACTGCGCGCGGCACTCAGATGTTGCACCGTGGCATATTCAATCACTTTTTCACGCGCTTCGGCACGCTGCTCTTCCACCCATTGTTTCAGGTTTAACAGCTCACGATTTAAAGATGCCACTTCGGTCAGGCGGTTAAACTCATCGACATACTGAAAGTGATTGTCCAGCACATGAATATAATCCAGCCCCATCTGATAAATAGTCGGCTGGGTGCGGATATGCTCGGCATGTTCCACCGCTTCCAGATCGCTGCGCAGCACACGTAAATACACCATCAGGCGCAGCATCGCCATTAAACGCTGCTGATCCAGCTCATTTTCACTAACCGATAAATCTTCCAGATACTGCTGCACCCGTTTTAAGATTTCATCCAGCTGCTGTAATTCGCTATTGGAAGGCAAACGACCTTCCTGAATCGCACGTTTCAGTAAAATCAGGATATGCCCAATCGACCAATAAATCACTTTAGAAGCAGCATTAATCGCTAAAGCCGGCACCGAAAAACTGGCCTGATCCAGATAACATAAAATTGAAGGGGTACGATCTGGAATTAAACCTACAATCAACTGTTCAAACTGTTTTAAAAAGGGCAATAAAAATAAGGTTCCCAGCACACTAAAAGCGGTATGAAACGCAGCGACAATAATCACATCATCCCAAGTGCCGACCTGTGAATGTTCCGCCAGCCACAAAAAAGCCGGTTTCAACAAGATAAAAGCCAACACGGCCGAAATTACGTTAAACACCACATGCACGGCTGCGGTGCGTTTGGCATTGGCAGTCGAGCCCATGGCCGCCAGAATCGCGGTCGCCACCGTACCAATATTTTGTCCAATCACCAGGCCTAAGGCTTGGGACAAATCAATCGCACCACTGGCTAAAGCGGCCAAGGTCGCAGTAATGGCTGCACTGGAAGATTGCAGCAGCACGGTCATCACCAGCCCGACCAGTACCAGAATCAGCTGTGTGGTAAAAGAATTATTGGAGAAAACCGATAAATCGACCCGCTCGGCAAAACCGGACATTGCCACCTGCAGCAAGTCAATTCCAAAGAAAATCAGGCCAAAACCGGCAATAGTTAAACCGAATAAAGACAGTCGCCCACGGCTGAATAATTTAAAGATCGCCCCCAACCCAATGAGTGGCAAGGCAATATGGGCAATGGAAAATTTAACCCCCAAAAAAGCCACCATCCAACCGGTGCTGGTGGTGCCAACATTGGCGCCAATAATCACACCAATGGCCTGACTAAAAGTCAGAATACCAGCACTCACAAAGCCAATGGTGGCCAATGTGGTTGCCGTTGAGGATTGCACAGCCAAAGTCAGGCCGATGCCAGAAAAAATGGCTTTAATCGGTGAACCGGTAAATTTAGACAGCCATAAACGCAATGACTCCCCAGCCATCTCTTTCAGACTGTCTGTCATTAAGGTCATTCCAATCAGGAACAAACCGATCCCGCCACACAACTGTGCAATCACTTCTAACATGCAACTACCCAATAAATATTTTTATTTTCAACCATCTAAGTATATAAGAGATTATGCAATGAAAGCCGCTTTATACCCTAAAAGTTGCATAGTGACATCAACATGAACAGCACAATAAATAGAAACATGATCTTCCAATGCACTCTAAAGATATTTCAAACACGTAGTATTGGAGCGAAAACTTAACAAAACAGCGGCGGTTCCAGGCCGCCGTTGGCTTGACGGATATCGCCCAGCTCACTAACATCCTTAAAACATATTCGCGAGCACTGGCTAATCTGGTGCAGCATCACTGCTTTTTTCTGATTTTAAAATGAAACTGACCATCCCATTATTATTGAAAACCTCTTTTATTGGCCTCAGTGCCCTTAGCCTGATTGCCTGCTCACCTTTAGGAGGCGGCTCCGTTGCCAAACGTTCCGCTAAACTTTCAGTCGGGATCCAAAAAGCCTATTCGGTTGCACCTGACACCGCTAACCGTGTTGCGCCGATGATTGTGCAACATGCAGAACGTTATGAAATTGATCCACTGTTACTGGCCGCGCTGATTCGCCAGGAATCCAGCTATCGCAGTCATGTGGTATCACCGGCTGGTGCGGTGGGCTTAACCCAAGTCATTCCGCGTTATTGGCAGCAAAGCTGTGGCAGTAATTTGTTTGATGAATCTTCCAATATTCAATGTGGTTCTTACATTTTAAATCGCTATAACACGAAAGCCGGCAGCTGGCCTAAAGCCCTAGCTTATTATAATGTTGGTCCTACCGGTTATCATTCCAGCTGGAAGATGAAACGCCAAGGCAAACGTTATGCCAAACAGGTTAAACAGCACCAAAATGATTTAAAAGGCGCGCTATAAACCTTTTTATCCTGCGATTTTTTTTAAAGCTCCTGATGGAGCTTTTTTTTTACATCATTGCCAAGCAATTACATATTCCCGTCAAAACCAGTACAGTGCCTTGAGCCTCAGTTGTTAACGTAGCAAAAGAATTCATGAAACGAGGATGGGAAAATGCCAAAGAAAGTATTATTCATTACGTCCAATCAGGGTGTGGAGCAGGATGAGCTGATCAAACCCTTTGAATATTTGAAATCTAAAGGCATTGAAGCCATACATGCAGCAGAAGAACAAAAAGAAGTTCAAACGGTCAAGGCTGATAAAGATCCTGGTCTAAGTACCGAACCGGAAACAACGCTCGATAAGGTCAATCCGGAAGATTACGATGCACTGGTCATTCCCGGTGGAACGGTCAATGCCGATACGCTGCGGATCAACCCCGAAGCGCATAAAATCATCCAGCACTTTACTGATCAGGGCAAACTAATTGCCGCAATCTGTCATGGTCCGTGGGTTTTAATTAATGCCGAACGGATTCACGATAAAAACCTAACGTCTTATAAAACCATCAAGCTGGATCTGGAAAATGCCGGCGCGAAATGGGTCGATGAAGAAGTCCATCGCTGCAATACCGGTGGATGGGTACTGATTAGCTCACGTAATCCGGACGATATTCCTGCATTTAACCAGGCGATTGTGCAAGAACTGGAAGCCGAAACCTAAAGATTTTTAATCATATCCATAAAAGAAACCTCATCTTCGGATGAGGTTTTTCACAAGTAAATTAAGACAACCCTTTGAGCTGTTTTAAATAGGCCACCACTTCCTCATTACCGGCCATTTCAGCAAGTTCCAGTGCCGTATGTGGACTACGATGTTCCATATCTGCCCCTTTGCTCATCAGCAATTTCACCACATCCAGATGATCATTTTCTGCCGCAGCCTGCAAGGCACTATAGCCTTCCTCATCACTACCATTGGCATCAGCACCTTGCTGTAAGGCTTGCTGTACCTGTTCTAGCTCACCGAGTGACGCCCAATATACAACTTCAGGAAGATGTAGCTCATCGTCATCTTCAGGAATCGGAGAGAATGAATTCAGTTTCATAAAGTGCTCTTAGAATCGTAATTTGATCATATTGATCTTAAGATTTTAGCTGAATCTGGGGATATATATGGATTTAAATTGTTAGCTTTAATTTTTAGATAAAAATTGGGTTCTATGCGCTGGCTGATGAGGCATTTATTTAAATAGAAGCAGGAAGGAACAGCAAAAAATCAAAAGCGACCTTAAACAAGATGAGGAAGCCCAGATAAATTTTACCCATAAAAAAATCCCCCTGCTGTTTAAGCTCGGGGGATTTTGAATTAATGAGCTGGCGATGACTTACTCTCACATGGGTAACCCCACACTACCATCAGCGCGAAGAGGTTTCACTTCTGAGTTCGGGAAGGGATCAGGTGGTTCACTCTTGCTATTGTCGCCAGCACAACTGTTATGGACTTGTTCGGGTCTTAGTTACTTTGCTTAAGCTTGATGCTTTTGCATGTAA
>NZ_VOXR01000088.1:0-3953 GCF_013420645.1 Acinetobacter sp. C15 | reverse complement strand
AATGGAGAAATCTAATCGGTATGTTATACCTGAGAGAAGAGTGAGGAGTTATCCAAGGGTTGTAAAAGGAAAACCTCAAAAATACCCAAGAAAAAGCCAGTCAATCTCTTAACTGACTGGCATTACCTCAGTGAGGGGTTTTTCTTATGAACTCAATTGCTTAAAGCGATTGCCTTTGGCATAGCGGCCCACCGGGTTTTTCGCTGCTCGTTTGCGGCGGATATCTTTCGGATTAATGGTCAGCGGCCGGTAAATCTCGACCCGGTCACCCGGTTGCAGTGGCTGCTGCGCATCGGTTAAACGGCTACCAAAAATTCCCAGTTGCAGCGGTTCAGGCAAACTGACCTGTTCGCTAATCCCGCTCTGCTGAATCGCATCCAGCGCAGTCATGCCATTTTGATACGGCACTGCCAGATGAAACTGCTGTTCGGCTGAGGCAAAAGCCACCCAGACATACTGCGCAGTCATCAGAACATTTGTCCAATCACGGCCAGCAGCGCAGCAATAATTGCCAGTGGCAAGACAATACGGATGGCAATACGCCACAGGTTATAAAAGGCTTCACTGCTGAAGTTCATGGATTTACGCAAATGACTGATTTTCATGATCCAACCGGCGAAAATCGCATAAATCAGACAAATCACCAGGCCCCAGATCATCAGCAGCGGATTTAACACACTGGCCAGACCTGGAATGGCCCAGATCAACGTGGCTGCCAGCAGAATGATCCATTGAATTGCCACTGCAATCTGACGCTGTGCCAACTGTTCACGTGCCAGTTGCAGGATCAGTGCAGCAGCCATCACCACAGCAAAAGCCAGCGCAAAAGCGGGTAGCTGAGCAGTCGCGGCAAAGAAAGCAAAGGCAACCACGGCCAGTAATTGCGCCAGCCAGATCGGGAACACGGTTTTGGTCGCCACCTGTTGCTGTTGTACCGCCGGCAAACTGGTTTGCCAGTACAGACCCAGACCTAGGCCACTGGCCACCAACGCCAGTACTGTGGCATTGCCCCACTCGCCAAACTCAAGCGCGGTCATTTGCCATTCAGCAACCGGAGCACCCATCACTTGCGCCAGAATAAAGGCAGCAATCACACCGACCGCAGTCAGGCCAAGCAGCAGCAGACGCGAAATAAAAGACAATGCCAGGGCAACCAGTGCCAAGCCAATAAAAATCCACAACGGTAGAATCGTTGGCAGTGCCAGCTGGGTCAGCATTTGGCTGACATTAAACAGCATCGCGCCTGCTAAAAATGGAATAAACACCGCGGCCAGCCAGCCCACCAGACGCCACTGTGCAGAGGCATCGGCATCACGGGTCAAACTGGATAGAGCCTGCAAGGCTGTAGTTTTTGAGCGCTTGGCCAGCGCAATTTCCATATAGGTCAATGGCAAGGCCAGCACCAGCATGGTACCCAACCACAGCAACCAGAAGTCCAGTTGACGTTCCAGCTGAATGCCAGTGACCGGTGCCAGTGTGGCAATCAGAATAAATGATAAACAAAATGCCATCAGCGGCGATAACCATCGTGACATAGCATTGTCCTGCATGATGCTTTCCTAATAAAAATCTATCGCTATTTTGCCCTTGTCACCCGGGAAAATCAAAAACTAAAAAAGAAAAAGCAAACCATTGCCATCAATGGTTTGCTGCGCTAGTTTTTAGTCCAATATTGTTGTTCTCTGGTTTTATTAATTGTGCAGTAATTTATTCTGTTTATGAGAAGAAACGGGCAAACCAGTTTTTACCTTTTTTCTTTTCTTTTTCCTGAATAATACCCATCATATTTTCTTTTACAGCGCCAACATAATCTGCATCATCATGCTGAATATGGTTAATTAACCATTTTGACAACACTTCGTGCAGTTCTCCTTCAATGGAATGCCCCATTTCAAAGCGTTCACGATACGACTCGATTTTTTTAATAAATAAGTCATGTACGCGTTTATGTGGTACGCGGTATTTATAACCGGCTTCTTCTTGTAAAGATTCTTCAAAGGTAAAATGAGACTGGGTATAGTCAATAATATTATCGAGAATCTGTTTAATACGGGCACGATCGGTATTTTCACCAATCTCGACAATTTCGTTAATATAATCAAGAATACGTTTATGTTGGTCATCAATCACATCGATGCCAGTATTATATTCTGGAATCCACTTCATTTTCATACGACCACCCCTGAATCAAATGATTTATAAGCTTTGAGCATAGTAGCCATATTTAATTTAAAATAAAAATGAAGTGATTTACTTGGGATTCCTGTTTCTGCCAAAAAATTCACACAAACCCTTGTTTTATAATGTTTATATTATTTTAACCTGAGCAAAAGAGTCAGTTATTATTTAACCGTTTTATTATTTTCTGCCGTATTTTTAGACTTAAATAAAATACGGCACTATTTAAAATAAAATATACAACAGTAGATTAATATTGATCGGCGCGGGTAATCCGTTTTAATTCCGGATTCAGACGTTCTTTTTCCAAACGTTCAATATAAGTCAGCTGTTTTCTGATCGGCTGTCCCTGCTGGAATAAAATCATTTCGCCGGGGCTAAAAGCCTGCCAAGGTTTCATTTTGAGTCAACGGTTCAGTGGTAATCACCGCCACCCGATCTTCCGGTGTGGTAACCTGGCTAAAATCGACCTCGACATCAATATCAATTAATTGTGCCGGTTTAAACGGGTATTCACGCACCAGCCAGTGCAGTTTGGTGGTGGCATAGCTAAACAGCGCCTGACCATTAGACAGACAGAAGTTAAAGGTGCCATGCTCGGCAATTTTCGGGGAAATTTCGGTCAGCAGTTCAAAGAGCTGCTCTAAAGACGGTTCCACAAAACCGAATTTCAGTACCATCTGATCGAGCAAATAACAGAATGCCCGCTCGCTATCGGTATTGCCCACCGGGGTAAAATGACCGCTTAAGGCTGGATCAAAATGGTGTAAATCGCCATTATGGGCAAAAATCCAGTGGCGTCCCCACAGCTCCCGAATAAAGGGATGGGAATTTTCCAGGGTAATTTTGCCTTGCGTGGCTTTGCGAATATGCGCAATCACATTGCGTGATTTAATCGGATAGTTGCGTACCAGCTCGGCAATGGGCGATTCCACTGCCGACTGGTTATCGACAAATAAGCGGCAGGCCTTGTCTTCAAAAAAGGCGATGCCAAAACCATCACTATGGTCGGAAGTTATGCCAGCACGTTGTGAAAAACCACGAAATGAAAAGGTAATATCAGTAGGTGTTGCACAATTCATTCCGAGTAACTGGCACATACAGGACTTCAACATCTGATTAAAACTGCATTTATTGTGCATGACTCTGTCAGGCCATGCAAATCACAATCGCTGCAAAGTTTTATTTATTCCACAATGTGGCGGGTATTTTTCTTGAGTACCATCTTTTTTAGCACCTGGTTCATTTCGACAAAGACAAAATAATCCAGACAGTTAAACTCCTGATCATAATAGGCTTCGGTGGACAGTTTGCCCTGCATTTTCAGGTAAATATCAAACAGCTTGGGAATCCGGCCCTGTTTCAGCGAAGTCATTTCAGAGGCCTGTGGAATATACACCTGTTTCGAGGCAATGTTACAGCGCTGCTGTTCGCTTAACTGCTGGATATACTGATGGGTATGATAGGCACGCGCTTCATTGCCTTCTAAACGCACACTGACACAGCCAATCAAATAACGGGCTTTCATGCTCCAGAGTACTTTCGGCACCAGATTCAGCCATAAAATGGATAGAGCTTTACCGGCCCGATGCCGTGGATGCACGCAGGTACGGCCAATTTCCACAATATTGTTGAGATGCTTTAATTGCTGTTCCTTAAAATGTATTCAAACATACTCAAGGACTAATTCGCACTCTGTTAATGTCTTGTTGCCAAGCGTGTAACTAGAGCCTGAGTCGGTCAGTTCCGACTTGTAGCGGTCAGTCCGTTCTTGC
>NZ_VOXR01000087.1:0-4111 GCF_013420645.1 Acinetobacter sp. C15 | reverse complement strand
TTTTGTCTGATTTGTCAGAGCTATCTAAAGTGGCCACTAATTCGATTGGACCTTCAAGGCGTTCTAACAAGGCTTTTAATTGGGCTGTGGTATTTTGATCTAACATTGCTAACGTCTCCAGAGGAGTCAAATTTTTCAATACCGCTATCATAGGCCAAATTTAAAAATAGATAAAACAGTTTGTTTTTATATTAATGATCGCTTTTATAAATCATTATCTTTTATGGATAGATTAATCTAAATTGTAACAACGCGATAGAAATCATCTACCAGAAAAAGGCTCCCACAGGAGCCTCATCATCAGCATTAAAAAATCCGCTGCTCAATTCTTAATGCCCGCTTTTTAAAACTTTGTGCCAACACAAAGAAAATCAGGCTGAAAATGGCTGACACAATCGCCGCTGTAATCACCAGAATCTGTACAAACTGACTTAAACGCTCGGCTTGAACCACCTGTTTATTCACGCTTTCTGCCATTGGGGTCAGGGTTTTGCCATAAACCTGTTGCTGCATTGACCAGAGCTGTTCCGGTTTAAAGCCATACTGAATAAAATCCGGATTCTGCTGCTCGGCCTTCACCAGATTCAACACATGCGGAATGGCTGCGGCTTTATCCGGTGGCTGATGCAACAAAGCGGTTTGCGCCAGTAAATAGGATTTGACTGGTGTATCCAGCGGTGCATCTGCCAGATAACGCGCCAGCTCACTTTCTGCCAGCTGCTTGTCGTAATAGACAATTTTTTGCTGCGCATCATAGTCATCATTTTTCAGGTCATATTGCAGATAGGTCAGACCTGACCACAGCATGATAAAGGCAATTAACCAGCCGACAAACTTCAGGATAAAGGACTGAAAGCGCACATAGAAAAAGCGGATTTTCTTGAGAAAATGCACCACAAAAAAGGCGCCAATAAACGACAGCAATAATTTCAGAAACAGCCAGCCAAACCAGGACAACAGCCCCAGAAAATAATCCGGTTGCTGCTCTAAAATCGCCAGGTTTGCATCAACACTTAAGGGAATGTGCAGCTGTTCGACCTGTGTGGTCAGGCCAAAAAAGCCATAGACAAAATCTTGCTGTACAAAAAAAGCAATAATGGAGGCAATGAACACCGTGCTGGAGGTTATACCCAGCAACATCAGATTGCGCTGGCGCTTTTTCAGCGCCAGCACACCGCTATTGATGTGCTCGGTCGGTACCGCATAATCATCTAAGGGCAATGTATTCTCCTTACGTTTGCAATACTCCCGAGCCAGAGTTTACTCAGGAAGGATTGGAACCGCTCGAACTTGATTCAAGCACCAGATGATTCAGGTTATCTTGCAGCACACGTAAACGCGTGGTTGCTTCGGCACGCTTTTGCATTCCCTCTTTTTGCACCTGAATCACATCATTGACTGTTTTAATGAGGGTGTTTTGCACATGTTCAAGCGTTTCAATATCAATCACTGAACGCTGGTTGGCTTTGGCGGTATCGACCGAGTTCTGATGTAACAGGTCGGCATTACGGCGTAGCAGCTCATTGGTGGCATCATCAATACTGTTGGCCAGCTGCACACTGTTCTTTTGCTCATTTAAGGAAATTGCCAGACTAATCTGGTTTTTCCAGGCCGGTAAGGTAATGTTTTTAATTGCATAAAACTTGTCGACCAGCATCAGGTTATTGGACTGGATAATCCGGATCATTGGCAGGGTCTGCATGGCCGATTGCTGCAACACCTGTAAATCACTGACGCGTTTTTCCAGATTATTGGCCAGATGATTTAAATCATAAACTTTCTGGGTGGTACTCTGGTCCTGTTCCTGGGTGGTTAACTGGCCAATCTGCTGCTGGATTTCCTGCTGCTTGAGCTGGCCAGCGGCAATATAAATCCCCAGCTGTTTATATTCTTCCTGCACGCCTTCAAACATTTTATCCAGAGTATCGACCCGGGTTTTTAAGCCGTTTTGCGAGGTTTCAATTTCCTTGACCAGTACATCAATCTGTTCTTTGGTGCTGTTAAAGTGCTGGTCAAAATTCTGCTTGGCACCTTTAAACTTGCTGATCAGGCTGCCAAAAAAACCGGAGCTTTTCGATTTGTTGAGAATACTGCTGGTATTTAACTGCTGCGCCACCTGTACCACCTGATTCAGCTTTTGCCCGGTCGCATCCAGATCTTTATTCTGCACCAGATGAAGCAGTTCATCAGTATAAGTCGAAGTTTTGGTGGCAATATTTTTCCCATATTCCGCCACCGAATTATGGCTTAAGTCGGCCAGTTCTTTACGCGCGGCCATGACCTCATCGAAATCGGATGGCTGCAAGCCAATTTCCTGTAAATTGAGCGCCTGGAATTTCTGCTGATTTTCTTCGGTTGTGGCTTCCACCACGGCATTTACCTGTTCAGGATGGGTCATACGTCACCTTATATTTGATTCTATTTAGAGCTGTTTTCGAGTGATTTTTTTAGCGTTTTAATCAGATTTTCCCGACTATTATCAAGCTTTTCCAGCTCACTTGTCGAGCTGCTTTGCTGACTTTGTTTGACATGATATTGCCAGGCCGGAATCAGCACCTGCTGCGCTTCCTTAAACCGGTCCAACAAGGTAAATGACAGCTGCTGGCTCAGCTGCATCTGGGTAATGGCAATATCATTACTCGCCTGCAGTGTGCGCAGTGTATTTATTTTTTTAGATAATCGTTCCGAGAAGTTATCTAAAGGATGTTGATGTTTCACAAAACTTGGATATTCAGTCAAAAATTCTTCAGCGGCGACAATATGCTGCGCCATCTGCTCTCTTAAGCCACGTAACTGCTGAAAACGCGCTTGAGATTTCTGAATTTCGATCTGTAATTTCTGGCTTAAATGATTGGCCTGATCGAGTAAGCGGTCCAGCTTTTTATAATATTCCACCTGACTGGAACCATATTCCAGATCAATCCCCAGCCATTTTTGCAGCGCATTAAATTTGCGTTTTTTCAGATATTTTTTGGAATCCGCCAGCATGCGGATCAATTCTTCAATGGTTTGACTGAGCTGCTGGGTCATGTGCGGATCAATCCCGTTTAACAGCACTGCCTGCGACTGAATGAGGGCATCGGCATAATGATTTAATTTGTACTGGTCATTTAATACCGGCACCAGCTCATGACGCTTGATCGAGAGAATGGTATCCCGGTTCAGCTCCAGCTCTGTTAATGGTTCTAACACATCTATTTGCGGCATAACATCATCAGCTTGATCAAATCATTTTTTATACTAAGACTTTTATATAAAGCAAGCTGTAGCTTTTTGCAAATGCAGTAAAAGCGGAATATTTAAAATTAACAATATTTTACTGATCAATGACAGAGAGTGAATCCTCTCCTTTTCGCGCATACTTATCAAATTTTTAAGCCAAACTGCAAAGACACAAAAGCCCTCAACTGAGGGCTTTAATTTTTCACGCAGCGGAGATTATAAATAATCACCTTCACGTTCCGGCTGATACAACACTTTATCAATACGGACTTTCATAATATGACCATCCGGTTGTGGCCATTCAATTTCCTGCCCTTCAGCCAGCCCTAAAATAGCCGCCCCGACAGGTGCCAGTACATTGACCTGCCCTTTATCGCCACGGAAGTCATGCGGATACACCAGCGTAATTTCGGTTGGTTCCGGGAAAGGTGCGATGGTCACCAGCACGCGGGCATTCATGGTCACCACATTGCTTGGCACATCTTGCGGTGCAACCACTTCGGCACGCGCCAGCTCATCTTCCAGATGTTCCATGGTCGGGGTAAGTTTAGACTGATGTTCAAGCATGGTTTCTAAACGGTGCAAGTCTTGTTCAGACAAAATAATTGTCGGTTTATCCATTCTTTGTTCCTTTATCATTATCAGCCAAAAAATAAAAATAATTGATCTATTTCACAAGTGCTATGCAACTGTTATAGCAGAATTTAATCCGGCTGAATAATTGCAATTTGTTTTTTAGCACCTATAAAAAAAGCTCCCTTGAGGGTAATGCCAGTCAGTTAAGAGATTGACTGGCTTTTTCTTGGGTATTTTTGAGGTTTTCCTTTTACAACCCTTGGATAACTCCTCACTCTTCTCTCAGGTATAACATACCGATTAGATTTCTCCA
>NZ_VOXR01000086.1:0-4306 GCF_013420645.1 Acinetobacter sp. C15 | reverse complement strand
TACACCGTGACAGCCTATGGAATTGAGGTAATCCCTAAAGCAAATGCTTTAGGTTCTTGATGGTGAAGTAGGAATTAAACATCAAACCCACATTGAGTAGGTTTGAGTAGGTTTTAAATAACGGTTGTGATGTGTTTAAAGTGCAGGATAAAGTCTTTATGTTACAGTTTCATCTGCACGGACAAGCGGCCATTAATTTAAAAGTAGCGCCAGATCATGGTGCCATGCTGCGTGATATTTATCCATATATTCACAGCGGCTGGCATATGAATAAACAGCACTGGATTTCAGTGTATGAAGATGAAGAGCTGGATGAAGCTTTGATCGAAGATTTAGTGCTGAATTCTTATGCGTTGGTGGTGTCCAAACTCAAGAAACTGGATCGACAACGTATAGCGTTACTCAAAACTGTAGGCTCGCGTGTTTAGCTCGGGCAAAAACACAGAGATAAATCGTGCCCACAGTTTAATCCTGTCTCTCGTATGTAAAATCAGCGATTAAACTTTATATTTATCATTGAACAACTCAAAGGCTTTGCGCCACCCTGAATGTTCACTGCTGTGCTGGCTTTTTGCAATTAAATACTGCAATAGTGCTTTGATGGTGGCCACTGTATCGGAATTTAAACAGACAATAATCTGCTGTACACAGAAGTTGATCTGATGTTCCAGGCGGGAACTATCCTGGGTTTGTTCAAAATAGTGTATCGCGGGGGTGATATTGCGCTGAATTAAGCGTGCGACAAGCTCAGTATTGACGTGCATAGAAAAATTCCCAAAAGCGGGCTGCAGATTATACCGGAATTTTATTTACTTCAATTTTCAGGCTTATTAAAATTTACAAAATATTCTTGTTAAAAATTAAATTCATTTAAAAATTATAATATTAGAAATCCCCCCCTTTTATCTTGGTCTTATGCTTGATCAGTCTGTTGATTTATCACCATCCTGCCCCTAAATACTGCACAACCTACTCTCATAAAAAAAGCGAATAGGCACATATCTATTCGCTTTTTCACTCCGCATGAAATTAATCTTCCGGATATTCAAAACGGTAGCCAACCCCATAGACTGCCTGAATCCACTCATGACGATTACCGGTTTCTGCCGCTTCGGAAATCTTGCGGCGCAGGTTTTTGATATGACTGTCAATCACCCGATCTGCAACATCAAAACTGTCCGGGTTAATATGGTCCAGCAACTGGGCACGGGAATAAACCTGCCCAACATGCTCTAAAAACAGCTCCAGTAAACGAAATTCGGTCGGGGTCAGGTTCAGTGCTTTTTGCTGATACCAGATCCGTTGCTGGGCTTTATCCATCCGGAATAAATCATTGGTTTCCGGTTCAGCCTTGCGGTCTAAGCGACGCAGCACTGCCTGCACACGTGCCACCAGTTCTTTCGGACTAAATGGCTTACAAATATAGTCATCTGCACCCATATTCAGGCCTAATACCCGGTCAATTTCTTCGGTACGCGCCGTAACCATAATAATGGGTAAATCAGACTGCTCACGTACTTTACGGCAAATGGTCAGCCCATCCATACGTGGCACCATCAGATCCAGAATCATCAGGCTCGGTTTACGCTGCAAAAAGCTGTTATAGGCTTCTTGTCCATCATGAAACATACTGACCTCAAACCCAGCAGCTTCAAGATAGTCGCGGACCAATTGAGCGAGTTCAACTTCATCTTCAACCAGCATGACATGTTTCATGAATATCTTTTCCTTTTATTGTTTGGTCGGAATCGGGAAAGTCAGTTTGCAGCGCAAGCCACCCAATGGCGAATGCGCAAAACTCAGCTGGCCACCCATGGCCTGCGCAATTTTAGCAGACAGCGCCAGACCTAAACCGGTACCGCCAGTGCTCCGCGTACGCGAATCATCCACCCGGTAAAAACGCTCGCCTAAACGGGCCAGCTGTTCATCGGTCAGGCCAAATGGACTGTCATCGACATAGACACTCCATTCTGTTGCCGTCTGCTCACTATGAATATGAACCTGCCCACCGGCCTCAGTATAACGAATACTGTTCGCAATCAAGTTCACCATAATTTGTTTAAAGCGGTCTATATCTAATTGTAAAGGCACAGCTTCACCTTCTAGACGCACACTTAACTCGGCCTGTTCAAACTTCGGCCGGAAATTCTCGACTTCCTGTTCAATCACCTGCCAAGGGTTGATTGAGGCCATATAGAATTTCAGCTGCATGGCTTCGGCCTGCGCCAGATCAGCCAGGTCCTGAGTCAGTTTTTTCAGGCTGCTGACCTGACGCATCATTGCATCTAAGTGTTCCGGTGTGGCTTTACGGATACCATCCTGCATAGCCTCAATTTGGGCCTGTAACACTGCCAGCGGGGTTTTTAATTCGTGTGAGGTATCAGCCACCCACTGCCGGCGTGAGGTTTCATGCTGATCTAAAATGACTGCCAGCTGATTCAGCTCTGTAGATAAATCACCGAGTTCATCATTACGGTTTACTTTCACCTGATACTGATAATTGCCTTTGGTCAGTTCACGGGTCCCATTGAGCAGACGCTGAATCGGCTTTTTAAAATAGGTCGCCAATAACCAGGCCACCAGTAAACTGGCAATAAAGGACAGACCATAAATCAGCAGCAGATAACGCTTTTGTTCGCTAAAAAAATTAATGCTGAGCGCATCATCCTGATCCAGCACCGGTTTTAAACCCAGATAGCCGACCACCTGATTGTTCATTAAAATCGGGCGATACGACATTTGTCCTTCTGCTGGCTCACCGACCACAAACTGGCGTTTGGCATCATATAAAGCCAGACGCGAGCTAAGACCCAAACGGTCCGGCATGGAAATAAACTGTTTTTTGCCATCCGATTGTGGCTGATTCGGACGCGGATTCTGGGCACTGCCCTGATTAACCCGGGTAGTATTCTGCTGCGCGCTTAAAGGAAATTTCAGGCCTTCAAAGGGACGGTACTCGGAAGGCAGATTCATTTCCAGCCATTTTAGTTCCTCCTGCGAGGCCTGGCGTTTCTGCGGATCTGGTTCAGCCAGCGTTGGCGCCACATTCATTAAGGTATGTTCTTCAAAATAACGCTGCTGCAAGGCAATATCGTACTGACGGCGCAACCACCAGCGCGACAGGCGGTCATAATCTTCCGGGCCGGCCTGCCCTTCAATTTGCAGGATTTGTGCCTGAATGGCATTGCCCCAATCATGATAGACGCCATACACACCGGCCAGATTATGAATCACATGATCCAGCTTCTGCATTTCGACATCGGCCACGTATTTGGTGAAATTGCGTTGCATATTCCAGTGCAGCACCCACAGGCTGACCGTGGAAATGACCAGCGCGGTCAATAGCACAGTCAAAAACAGGCGCAGGGCGATTGGAATCCGGCGTATTTTCAAAACACTCATCTCAATTTTTCTTTTATTTCACTATTGTAGCGAACAGTGTTTGAAAAAACTCTCCATTGTTTCTTCATCTTTATTATTTATTCTTGTCGCAGGTAAAAATAACTGTATCGCGGTTCTGTGTGGAGACAATAATCATGAAAACGATGACAAAAATTGCGCTTGTTTCAGTGGGTTTACTCAGTGTCGGGACACTGACAGCCTGTCAGTCAACCAATAGTACAGCAACGCCGGAACGTGAAGGCCGTATGGCTCATTCCATGCACGGCAAACATGCACGCCTAAGCCCGGAACAGCGTGAACAATGGCAGCAGCTGCGTACTGAACGCCGCCAGATGATGCAGCAGATCAAAACGGCCTGTGAAGGCAAAGCTGCCGGACAGGTGGTTCAGGTCAAAGCCGGTGAAAAAACCGTGAATGGGACCTGTACCCTAATATTTACGCCGGAACGCCAGCAGCTTAAACACAGCCGTGAACATCGTCCAATGCGTGGCGATGTACGCCAGTTTAAACAGCATGCTGCTCAGACCGGTGCCTTAACCGATGCCAAACGTGCCGAACTGGTGAAACAGTATGATCAGCGCCTAGCACAGCGTCAGGCCCGTCAACAGGCTATGGCCAATGCCTGTAACGGTAAAACCGCCGGTCAGACTGTCCAGATTAAACTGGGGGATAAATCGGTCAATGGTCAATGCAGCCTGCGTTTTAAACCGAATACCGCTGTGACCATTCCGGCCAAAGTGGCTTAAGCGAAGTCAGCAAATAAAAAAAGGTGCATGGTGCCATTGCTGTCCCACAATTTTTCACAAGAGGAAGCTCATTTGAGCTTCCTCTTGTTTTATGGGTATTTTATCGGGTGAAAATAAAGCTTTTAAAGTTCTTCTTTCAAACAAATTCACTTGAATTA
>NZ_VOXR01000085.1:0-4375 GCF_013420645.1 Acinetobacter sp. C15 | reverse complement strand
TCCGCCTGTTTTAAAATGGACATGATCTGGCTGTCAGTAAATTTAGATGTTTTCATGCAGAATCTCCTGCTCGTATCTTAAGAGAAAATTCTACTTTTAGATCCTTTTATTTTTAGGGGGGATTACCTCATTACTTCATTTATTTTTTATATTTATATAAAAACAAACAGAAAAAATCCCGACAGAATGTCAGGATTTTTGTTGATTTTCACTATTCCATATCTATTCTTTAATTACATAAATACCAATCTGACTTTTTATCCCAAATGATTCTACCAGCCTCTAAATATATATTTTGAAAATGGGCTGATGGAATAGCTTTTACACTGCCATAATTCTGTTTTACACCACGAATAGATAGTTTTAGTTCTTGGCTATTAGTCGGTATACTCTCAAGATTACCAACAACAACACCTTCGAATTTTTCGTATTGTTGCTGACCGAATACTTTTATATTATTTGGAATATTTATGATCGTATCTTTACAAATTGATCGTCCAATATCTTTTTGTGAAGGTTTCTTTCTTGAATTTATAATTGCTGTAC
Source organism: Acinetobacter sp. C15 (assembly GCF_013420645.1). NCBI lineage: Bacteria > Pseudomonadati > Pseudomonadota > Gammaproteobacteria > Moraxellales > Moraxellaceae > Acinetobacter > Acinetobacter sp. C15. Next base: position 3,829 of record NZ_VOXR01000085.1, on the reverse strand, counting down.
GCCTTGCTTCTTCAGCTCTTTGATTTGCTTGAGCTCGCTCTGCTGCTAGACGATACTCTCGCTGGGAATTAAGAATTGATTGATACTGGCTAGGTGTTAAAGTGTAAATTAACATATTTGCTGTAGCAAAGTTTCCACTTGAATTAATATTTAGTTTTGGGACTTTTACTTCAGCTCCCCAAAGTACTTTAGAATTTTTTGTACATGTATATAGCCCCTTTTGGCGGTCATAAATATTTGCCGCTGTAGAGTCATTAAATGAATTAAAAGTCCCCCCATCTATTGATTGACAGTACAACTTTAAAGTATCGACAGGAATCTCAATTTCTTTTGTAATCCATTGATCCTTTATATCTGGAGTTTTATAAGCATATGGTCCTCTAAAATTAGTACTTTTATTTACTAGTTCATGTACATCTTTGTATTTTGAAATATTTTCAATAGATACTTTTTTATCATAGTCTTTGAAAATTAAATGAGCTGTGGTTGAACAACCTGACAAAGCTAATGCGACACCGCATAAAAATAATTTTTTCACGAATTATCCCGTTTTAAACAAATAAATTTTTATTAAAAAAATATAAATATCAATGTATAAATTTTAACAAATATTATTATTTATATGCAACTAGGTGAGTAGTTACCAATTTTTTAGATATCCTTTATATGTTGGATATCCCCCCGTTATACTGATAGAAAAATAATTTAATCAATAAAAAAGCCCGACATCCTGTCGGGCTTTTTCATATCGGGTTGCTAATCTTACTGATCTCGTGCTGCCCATTCCTTGCGCTATTTTCTTATTCTTGTTTTCTGGAAACATCCAGTTCCCCTATGTATTCATCATAGGGCTAATGCTTTGGATTACCAATCCGCAAAATCCTTAAACTTATGTAAGCTTTAGCTTACAAAGTTGGCCTATTTTATCCCAAGAGTTGTCCGCAGAAATTGGGGATTATTTCTGAACGGTGACCCTTGAGAAATCAGGAAAAAATGCTAAAACGAATGTTTTTTGATCAATTTTATTGGCTAAAAGTTACAGTTTTGCTTAAAAAGAAACCGACTTGTTTCCAAGTCGGTTGAACGAGAACGTTCCAGAGGGTATGAATAACGATAAGATACTGATCTTAAAGTAATATTAAAAACGCGTTTCGTATAAGCTCTATTATGTTAATTTTAGAAATTCTAATACATTAACTATTTGACAAAACTATCTTAACTTACTATATTGTACTTAATGACGCTCGCAGCAAGTATTAATTTACTTTCTAGTGAGCTTTTTTTTTGCTTATATTTCATTACATTAATTAATATGCCTTATTCCTTATATTTAAAACCATATAGACAACCAATTGATTTAATTAATGATTTAAAAGGGAAAAATCTGTTATTTAGTAATGAAGTTGAAGCAGAAAAGATTTTAAGCCAAATTAGTTATTACCATTTCAAAATATATCTTCATCCGATGCTTGACCTGCAAGGTACTAACCCTAAGGTTTTTCGTTCTAATTCTTTTTTCGAATCAGGTGTTGAACTATATAGGTTTGATGAAGAGCTAAGAATACTGATGTTTAAAGCTATTGCCAAAATAGAAGTTAAATTACGCAGCAGGTTGGATCATCTAATTTCCAGAACAACTTCAGATCCATTTTGGTATTTAGATAACTCTCTTTTTTTTATTGTTCGAAATAACACTTATGCTATTGATTCTATTAGAGACAAAATAAGTAATGACTTTAATCGAGAAAAAGAACTCTATGCTTCAAACTATAGATCAAAATATTACAATGACAAGCATGATAAATATAAAAACTTACCCCCATTTTGGATTGCCAGTGAACTATTAAGCTTAGGTCAAATTTATAAAATATATGATGCTATTAATCATAGCTTACCAACTATAGATTTCGATAATTTAGCAAAAGAGTTTGGCGCAAAGGATTACAAAGTTTTAGTGAATTGGATCCGATGTATTCGAGATGTCCGTAATCGTTGTGCTCACCACAGTCGCCTATGGAATGCAAAACTTTCTATTCCTAGTAATTTAAATAATGTTTTAACTATTTCATCACCTAATAAACACCGACCATATACAACCATTGCTGTCATTCAAAAAATGCTAAAGAAGCTTCAAATCCAAAATTTGGACCTAAGAGCAGAACTAGAAGATATTTTTAATAGATATCCTTTTGCCAATAATCATATGCATCAAGCAGGGTTCCCCACTAATTGGAATACTGACCCTCTTTGGATTAGGTAAAATGGAACTCAATTATGCCAACTACTGATCTAAATATAATTATTTGGAATGCTAAAATAAGTTCCTCTAGATCAGCAGTTGATCAAAGAAGTTGGAGAATAAGCAAACGTTTTATTGCAAGATTATTAACACAAAATATTGATTTTATTGGATTAATAGAGATTGATGATACTTCCGTAAATTACTTAAATAGTATTTTTGAGCGTTTCAAGATCCCTTATAGAGTTGCTAATGGAACCCAACAAAGAGGAAATACTCGATTTGATACCTGTATCATTTATCGTTCGGATAAATTTTTATTAATTCAAACAGAAAAGCACCATGACTGTGAAAATACGGATTCAAGCTATAAGGGAGAATTCTCTAAAAGCGGTCAAAAGTATGACTTTATTGATGTTTATAACCAAGAACTATTGAGTTTTGTATTAGTACATTGGCCAAGTATATTAACCCCTGAAATTCAGAAGGTTAGGGAGAAAGTAGCGCAAAATTTAAGGTTTCATTTAAATAACTGGTTAGTAGTAAATAACAATATTATTATTGCTGGTGACTTTAACACTGAGCCATATTGCACTAGCTTGACCGAGGATTTATGTAGTTTTAGAGAGCCTAAATCTCCAAGTCGAAGTAAAAATGGATTTGAGCTGCTATATAATCCTTCTTGGAACTTCTTGAATGTTCCCCCTCCATTAAGCCATTCAGTACCTTATTTAACTCTTGGAACGTATTTTTATAAACAGAAAAACTATCAACATTGGTTCAATTTTGATCAAGTAATGTTTGCTAAAAACTTAATAGAAGGTGATTCAGGATGGAAATATTCTGAGAATTCACTAAAAATATTAAATATATTTGATATCACCAATAAGACTGAACGTTGGTCAGATCATTTACCAATTCAATTTAACCTGACATGGAGATCATAACTCATGAGCCATTTTAATTTTGAAGACAGCATCTCCATAGGTATTCAACGAGCAGATGTAGCTGAAAGTAATAAAAATGAAATTGCAGAAATATTCGAGGATTTTTCTCAATCATTTAAGAGAGCGTCAGATAACAAAATTTTTACTAAAATAGATAATCTAACACGTACGATTCGACACAAGACTACCAATGCCTTGTGGGCCTCAGCAGCATCAATTTTAAATGATTATTCGACTGAGTCTTATAAAGCTCTTCGTTTGTCTAATGGCTCTAAATCGTATGAGATTGCTGAAATTATAGAAAATGAAGATGGATATCCACTAAGAATAAAAGTTGATGGCGATACATCGGCATACTCTGATAAAGAAAGCTTAATTAGAGGTCTTTCCCAATTAGCTACAAGAACAGAGGTTGGTAAGTTTTATAAATTACTTCTTGCTGATAGCTAAATTAGAGATAAAAGGCACCGTGAGGTGCCTTTTTATTTAACATAAAATCTCTTATGCGAAATGGGTTTTGTAAGCCCAAAGTAGAAATGTCCGGTTTCTCCAAAGTAAAAATGTCCGCTTTTAGAATATGCACTTTTGCAATTTTCTTAGCGGACGGTTTGATATGTTGGTGTCTATGTCGGATAAAGAACTT
>NZ_VOXR01000084.1:0-4410 GCF_013420645.1 Acinetobacter sp. C15 | reverse complement strand
ACAATAGCAAGAGTGAACCACCTGATCCCTTCCCGAACTCAGAAGTGAAACCTCTTAGCGCTGATGGTAGTGTGGGGTTACCCATGTGAGAGTAAGTCATCGCCAGCTCATTAATTCAAAATCCCCCGAGCTTAAACAGCAGGGGGATTTTTTTATGGGCGTAATTTCTAGTTTCTACATCTACGACTTGGATAGTATTTTTCTGGCTTTATGACACAATTTTTACATTTATTTGCAAATTTGTGTGGTAGAAGTTGTCATTTAAGCCTGTCTTAAAAATTGCAATGATGAAGCTTTTATTTCACTGTTTTGTAATATAAAAATTTAAAAAAATAGAATAAGTTTCCAGTAATTATAAGATTTATAACTAAATTTTCTGCTGTGAAATTGAGCTTTATTGCTAAATCAAATCTGATTTTTAAGAAAAATTTATCATTTAGACCTTTTATCCATAGACAAAAAATGAATAATCATTCATTTTATAGACAAAAGTGAATGATTGTTCATTTTTTCATATTAAGAATAAAATCTCACAATTGGAGGTGAGGATTAATGACAGCAACAACAATGAATGTGAATGCTGTAGTGGACAAGGCGAAGTTCAAACCTTTTCATTTAAACGTCGTACTCTGGTGTTTATTTGTAGTCATCTTTGACGGTTATGACCTGGCGATTAATGGCGTAGCCCTACCACTACTGATGCAAGAATGGAATATGACTGCTGTGCAAGCAGGCATGTTGGCCAGTACTGCCCTGGCCGGAATGATGTTCGGTGCCATGTTTTTTGGCATGCTGGCCGATAAGATTGGCCGTAAAAATGTCATTTTAATTTGTGTGACCTTATTTAGCGGTTTTACCTTCTGGGGCGGTTTCGCATCTAACCCGACTGAATTCGGAATTTTGCGCTTTATTGCCGGTTTAGGAATTGGCGGAGTATTACCGAATCTGGTGGCCTTAACCTCTGAATATGCACCACAAAAACTGCGCAGTACCTTGGTGACCACCATGTTTAGTGGGTATGCGGTCGGCGGTATTATGGCTGCGTTACTGGGTGCCTGGTTAACTCCAAGTTTTGGCTGGGAAGTGATGTTCTATATCGCGGGTATTCCACTGTTACTGTTACCGATCTTGTGGAAGTTTTTACCTGAATCATTGACCTTTTTAGTGAAAAAACAGCAGGATGAAAAAGCGCGCCAGATTATTCAGAAAATCACGCCAGAAGAAAAAGTCAGTGCGCAGACTCAACTGGTCTTAAATGAAGTACAGGTGCCGGATGCCTCTATTGCCGCCTTATTTAAGCAAAACCGTGGCATGAGTACCTTATTGTTCTGGTGCTGCTTCTTTATGTGTTTATTGATGGTCTATGCACTGGGCAGCTGGTTACCAAAACTAATGATGGCCGCTGGTTACTCGCTGGGTAGCAGCCTGATGTTCCTGATGTCAATGAATATTGGCGCAGTAATTGGCACCATTGGCGGCGGGATTCTGGCAGACCGTTTCCATTTAAAACCGGTGATTATTGGCATGTTCCTGATGGGGGCTGTGGCGTTGGTTGGATTAGGCTTTAACTCGCCACAACCGGTGATTTACCTACTGGTGGCGCTGGCTGGGGCTTCCGCAATTGGCAGTAGTATTCTGCTATACAGCTTTGTGGCGCAGTATTATCCACTAGCGGTGCGCTCAACCGGGATTGGTTGTGCCTCTGCGGTCGGCCGTGTGGGTGCAATTGTCGGCCCGATTATTATTGGGGTGCTATTGGGTATGGAATTACCACATAAACTGAATTTCTTGGCGGTGGCAATTCCAGCGGTGATTGGTGCAATTGCAGTTGCCCTGATTCGCATCCAGAAAGCCTCAGAGCCGGTTACTGAAACGCCACCGGTGGTGTCTAAGGCCAGTCGCTCTTATAGCTAAACCGATGTAATTCATCTAAATCAACAAAAAGCCTCAGTAGAGGCTTTTTGTTTAAAGGTATAAAGATGATTTGCCTGGCTTAGAAGTGTGCTTCCAGCCCGAGATAAGGACCTTTAAAATCCAGCTGGAGATTACGCTCATCACCTTCGTTTAGCTCCACATCTAAAATGCGGTAACCGGCCTTCAGCCCGACATCGACCAGTAAATTATCAATAAAATTATATTTCAGTTCTGCCTGTGCATCGCTAATGACAGTATCATCAAACTTGGCATAGCTGGCTTCGGCTTTGGCACTTAAACCGGTAAAAGGCAGTTTCACCCCGGCTTCGGCATACAGCATTGGCAAGGTTTCACTGACCTGTTCCACTTCGGTTAAATTCTGCTGCACGGTACCGTCCAGTACCTTGGCACCCACACCAATATCGGCACTGACAATATTGTCCAGAATTTCGTAATAGACAATGAAGTCGGAATAATCGAGGTCGATCCGCTCCATCTTTTCATTCAGAACTTCGCGTTCTGATTCTGCCTCAAGTGTGCTGTGCTTAATTTTGACATTCGGTAATAATGGTACTGGATGTTCAACCGCCAAGGCAAAAGACAAACTGGAGTCATCTTTCATCTCGGGTTGGCCCAAGGCACTCGATAAGTCACTATTATAATGCCAGTAATCGACGTTACCTTTAACACCAATAATATCGGCCTGCGCGGCGCTCAAACAGCCAAGACCGAGGATGAAACACAATGCTGGACGTGTACGCATAAAAATCCCTGTAGAGCTTGTATATTCTCAGAATAAATTTATTGTGGAGGATGGAACCGGGAAACATCTCGGCGCATCATATCGGGAATTGGTATAAATTGCATTGACGCATCATGCAAAAAATAGAGGACCTGCACATGGCTACGCACACTGATCATCCGCACGATTATCCTTTATATCTGGCTGGACAGCCGCATGTGACCGGCCAGTGGCTAGAGGTCGAAGATAAGTATCTGCAGCGCTGTTATGCACGTGTGGCGCTGGCCGATGCAGAGACGCTGGAGCAGGCGATTCAGGCCGCAGTCCAGGCGGAAGCGGCGATGGCGGCATTAAAACCGTTTCAGAAACAGAAAATCCTGCTGCATTGTGTGCAGCGTTTTCAGGAATGCCGGGCCGAGCTCACCGAACTGCTGATTATTGAAGGCGGTAAACCGAAAAGGGCTGCCGCTGCTGAAGTGGAGCGCTTAATCAATACCTTTCAACTGGCTGCGGATGCAGTAACCCAGATGGATCAGGGCCGGATGATGCCATTGGCAGTAACTGCCGCGGCTTGCAGTTATCAGGGCATCAGTAAACAGGTACCGATTGGCGCGGTATCGCTGATCAGTCCATTTAATTTTCCTCTGAATTTAACTGCCCATAAAATTGCACCCGCGATTGCTGCCGGCTGTACCTTTGTTTTAAAACCGGCCAGTCTAACCCCGATTTCTGCCTTAAAAATTGCCGAGATTCTGGCGGAAACCGATTTGCCGGCTGGGGCCTTTTCGGTATTGCCCTGTCCGCGTGAGCAGGCCGATGTGCTGGTCACCGATGACCGCTTTAAACTGCTGAGCTTTACCGGTTCCGATGTGGTGGGCTGGGACATGAAAGCGCGTGCCGGACGTAAAAAGGTCACGCTGGAGCTGGGCGGCAATGCTGCCGTGATGATTGAGGCCGATACCGAAGTCAATGATGCGCTGGTTGACCGGTTAATTGGAGGTGCCTATAACCATGCCGGACAGGTGTGTATTAGTGTGCAGCGTATTCTGGTGCATCGCGCGATTTACACACAGCTTAAAGATAAACTGGTCAGCCGTTTGCAGTCATTACGGGCAGCTGATCCGCGTCTGGACAGCGCTTTGGTTGGGCCGATGATTAAAGAGAACGAAGCCGTGCGCCTGAAAAAATGGCTGGATCAGGCCGTAGCAGAAGGCGCGACGGTACTGGTGGGCGGTGAACAGCAGGGGGTGATGTTCGAGCCGACATTGCTGGAGCAGGTTTCGCCTCAGTCAGAAATTTACCAGAATGAAGCTTTTGGTCCGGTGGCTATTCTGGAGCCGTATGAACAGTTTGAGCAGGGCATTGAACGGATTAACCAGAGCCGCTTTGGTTTGCAGGCCGGGGTCTATACCCAGAATCTGCAGCAGATGCTATATGCCTGGGACCAGCTGCATGTTGGCGGGGTGATTATTAACGATATTCCATCATTCCGGGTCGATAACATGCCGTATGGCGGGGTCAAAGATTCGGGTCTGGGCCGTGAGGGAATTCAATCGGCAATTCGTGATATGCAGGAAGAACGTTTGCTGGTGATCCATCAACCGGGTTGACGGCTTGGGGGTGCATCAAGGGTTAATAACTGCTAATTGAAATCTACTTATTTCTATATTATTATATACAAATGAATAGATATGTTAGTATTGGCGTTGCAGCTAAAACACTGGGTGTTTCCATCCAAACCCTAAGAAGATGGG
>NZ_VOXR01000083.1:0-4563 GCF_013420645.1 Acinetobacter sp. C15 | reverse complement strand
TATATTGAACGCTATAATCGGACCATACGTTATAGTTGGCTGAGCAAGCATTTATTTGATACTTTGGATGAAGTACAAGATTATGCAACAAACTGGTTGTGGCATTACAACCATGAAAGACCACATCTAGCTAACAAAGGAAAGCCACCTCTAATGGCTGCTTAACCTCTACTTTTAACTTCGGTTATTTATGGGAGGATTACCTCCTAATTTGAGGACTATGTATCCACGGCTTATAATCCTCTTTTTATGTTTTTTAGTTTTTCCAATGCAAACTATCAATTTACCGCTATTCGAAAAATTTCCACCTCTTATTCAGCAATATTCCATTAATAATTGGACTACTAATGACTTTTGGATTGCACTCTCACTTTCAACAAAGGAACGTAATCGCTTTAACCGTCAAAGAATGTATCGAATACTTCGAAAACTTGTTGAATTAGGTTTTTTAGAAAAAAAAGTTAACCATGAAAACTCTCGCTTTTCTTTATTTAGTGAGACAAAGAAAATTAATATATTTAGAGGCATAAACAATGAAAGTGAAGATTTATCGAAAATGAGACTAGAAGAAACTAGAATAAGTTTTAAAATTTCTTTCCTTGAAAAACAAATAGAGGCTTACAAACAATTGGAAATTAATTTCCCAAGCATGAAAAAGAAAATTTTATATGTTAGAAATAATTGTAAGTCCGAAATAATTGAGTTGAAAGCATACCAACTTGCTCTAAAAAGCATTATCTATCCTATTGAAAGTTAAAGATCCAGTTTATTTTGGTTCTTTAACTTTACTATTGCTTCTGAACTAAGGACTCATTTAGCTCTTCGATTGTTAATCAATCCGAACTTTTTTTGCTCATTGGCTCATTCAATTTAGCAATGCTGAGCCCATACTTATGGGCATTGTATTGCCACACCACAAACTGTTCCAACAACATAGCGTTTTCTTTTTCCAATCTAGCATTCTTGGCCTCCAAAGCCTCAATTTTAGTTTGAGCGATTTTCAGACTAGCAGGGAGTTTTTGCTGTTTTGCTTTTAAAATTTCTAATGCTGCTGGAGATTTTTTTCCTAGATCATAAGCGTTCTTAATTTTTGCAAATTTTTGTAGGGTTTGGCGAGTTGGTGCAGGCACAATCTCTAGTTGTACTTCAATTGCTTTGCATAACTTCTCCCACGTTAACTTTTCATTTGGCGACCAATAATCAAGAATTTCAACAATATCTTGTACATTCTGATCTGTTAGATGCTGTGCCATATTAGCTCCATAAATCCAATGATAAAGAATCATGTAAACCTGACTGCTCTTCAAGCTTTTTACGTTGAGTATTCTCAATAATGGGGATACGTTTACGACCTGCTTTTTGATACGCTAAATCAAGATGTGTCACATGTTCCGAAGGCGGCAAACTTAAAGGCGTTCCATCAAGAATGTTTGGATCATCAAGTAGGGCTATCAACTGTTCACAACGTTTAATAGTAAGCTCTCTAGTATCCAACCAAACCGCTGCACCAGTAACATTTTTACTAACAGCCTCCTTATCCTTTGCCCATAAGATTTTTTCTTTTCTAAGTCGATCTTGAAGTCGTTTTTTCTTTTCTTCATCCCCCTTAATACAGACATGCTCTGTACAATTAAGACAGTTTCTATATTTTAGGCAGGGTTCATCAATATAAGAATGTGTACAAAGTCCAAACTCGGTAGTGTGCATGGACAATGTTGTTTTGGTATTTAACTCTTGTAGAGTTCGAGGTGTAGCGATCTGGAATGTATATGTACTATCAGTATCTACTGTACCAACCTCGTTTTTCTGCATTTCAACTAAGCCATCATTACGATCCTCAACCGAAGTATGGTCATATGTTCGATTTTGCTTCAAATCAGCTCGCCCTGACCATTTAGCGAGTAACATGCTATCCATTCCATTGGTATTTGCTATTGTATTGAGAAGATGCCTAAATTGATGGGTAGACACACTGTAGTCACCATATCCCCATCGTTGGAAAATAGATTGAACATTTGCTAACTCATCACTTCCTTTTTTCTTCTTTTTGGTGGGAGATAAGTCTTCATTTAAAGTATCAATATGTGGCATCCATAGCTCAGTAGTTACTGTTGGCTTTTGGGTATGAAATTGATTTGCAAAGCAACAGAAAAGCGCTTCAGACCATTTTATTTCTATGCCAGCACCCACTTGAAACGGTACATATGGGAAGCCTTCAGGTAAGCAACTTCTTATCAATTCATTCAAATCATTCAAACTATATATATTATTCTTTCTTTCTAAACCTCTTACTGCCAAGAATTGATTGCCTGAAGTTCTAGCTGTTGTTGTATCCGAATAATTTGACTCATCAAAACCTAGCGCTTGCAATACTTGTTTTTTTGTTAACAGTTGCTCATCAGAGACTTCTGGACATAATTCATGTCGAGGAAACTTATCACTATTTTCTAACAGAGATGCAAATAGTCTTGCTTTTTCAGAAATTTTTTTTAATCGTTTAATTGCTAATTGAACAGTTGGGATCATGACACCTGGAATATATTTAATATCGTACCCAAAATTTTTCTGCGCATACCATCTAATACCAAATACAGTTTCACTATTAGAACCATCTACTGTAAGCCCTAAACTGCTCTTAGAAAGCGTTTGGGCTTCTTCCTGGTGGATACAATTCTGCTTTAAGAAAAATAGCTCTGATGCTCGTTCTGGCGCAGCTAGAAGCAAACCCACAGCACTGGTGACAAAAATATCTCTATCTGACAGTTCTGAATCTTTCCGCGAGAAAATATCAGCTAATGCAAAAATCGCATCCTCATCAGGAAGTTTAGACTCTCTATGTTCCTCTGACTCCTCATCTAGCACAATCGATTTATCAGCAGGTTTTTTAAGTGGATTTTTCCACTCTGGCAAAGCTAATACCTTTATTTGGCGTAGAAAATCCAAAAGAATTTTTAATTGTCTTCCTACATGATAAGCAGAGCTTGCTTTGTAATTTTTCTTAGCATTTTCAGCAGCCAAGTCAAAATCAGCAATAACCAATTTAGTTAAATCAACTTCACTATTTCGGTCTAAGAATATTTGCTCTATTGCCCGAATTGAAAGAATTGTGTCTTGAGTTTTTAACTTGCTATTAATTCTTTGATACTTAACATACGTCTTTGCAAATTCTAGAATTGAATGATGTAAAAGATTTTCGGGTAATCTATCTTTGGATGAAATACCCATTTTGACAAACTTTACTTCGCCTTTCCAATAATGGTCTTCAAATCTAATATCTTCATTTAATTCTGATAACTGCTTAACAAAATCAATAAACCGCTTAATTTCAGAGTCAGGAGTTTGGATTCTGTCAGATGGAAAATAAATCAAATTATCCATGATTAAACTCCTTACAAGCATCAATGACTTGCTGAATGGCAATAATTGTTCGGTCATTCACGGCAGCAACTTCAAGACTACACCCCATTGTTATTAGGTCATCTCGTTCTTTCATTAATTGTTTTAAAATAAGATGATGGGGTGCATTTGCCCAAGGCATAAATTTACTACACAGATAACATGCGATTGGTGCATAATCGTTACAGTATTGATGTGTACCACATGAGCCAACATCACAATCCTGCTCTACACAAGAAATTCGATTAGCATCTTCAATTTGTGATTGAGCCTCAATCTCATCCTTTACAACTTTCCCCTGAAAAGCATCTGCATATTTGCGTAAACTCTCATCCATGATGGATGATATTTGCTGTGCAATTTCTGGCACACTTTGTACATAGCAATGTGCATTTTGGGTATCATGATGATCTAATAAATTTGCGATGACAATCACACCTGCTTTTTGTCTAGCAGCATTTGTACCAAGTGTATAACGAAACCTATAAGAAGTAACAAATATTGGCTTACCTGTTTCCCTTGACCGAACACCAAGCTTTCTTACCGCATCTTTTAACTTTTGAGTTAATTCAACCGTAGGCAAATGAATAATTTCTTTTGGCAAAATTTCTGAAATTTCATGCCGATTTTCCCAATCCAAATTAACCAATTTCTCAAAATCATAAAATAGCGGTAGCTCTGCAAACTCTTGTTCAGATAGCTCTCGTTTTATTTCTTTGCTTAATTTCTGCTTTAAAATTCGAGTATGCTCAAACAATATTTGTACGATACTTTCACGAATTCCTACTTCACGAAAAGCATAACGAAATCCACTAGCACCTCTTATTTTAGCTTTTGGAATATTGAGTACATGAACTTTTTTTTCATCCTTAAACTTATACTTATCGGTCTCGTATAAGTCTTTTACTTTTAACCCAGCAATTTGTATTGGTCGTCTACCTGTCGCACAAAAAACACGAATTAAAGCAGCCTCATAATAAGAAATCCTATTTTCTGCTAAATATTCGTTGGTTCTAGTAATAATTGCTTGGAATTCAAATGTAAGCGTCCGCTGAACCCCACTTTTTCTAACTCATTAATACCGCGATAGTGTCCACTTAAATTTAAGTGGACACCTATTTATGGATTTAAAGACAGTTATAGACAGTGCACCAACGCTAAAAAAGC
>NZ_VOXR01000082.1:0-4657 GCF_013420645.1 Acinetobacter sp. C15 | reverse complement strand
CTAGACAAAATGACACCAAATGAGTTTTACTATGATCAGCTACCCCAACAAAACAAGGTGGCTTAACTAGAGCGGAATATCACTTATAAATACGCTTTTAGTTGTTCAAACAAGTGGGACCACCTCTGTAATACGATGATCTCGAACGTCTTGCAGAACTGCAAGACGTTGAATTTCCTTGTCAGACATAGTGATCAACATCTCTAATTTATATCCAGTCCATGATGGTAAAAACCATCATAAACTAGACATTTTTATTGGTGAGAATATAGACACTTTAAATGGTTTCTAACAAGGTTACTTCACATAAGAAATTTTATGTTAAATGATTGTTAGAAATGCCCCTTGATCGAGGCATTTTCTATAAAGAATACTAAAAACTAATTAAAGCCAACCAAGTTTCAAAACAAGGCAGTTCTCAGCAATCATATTTTTAAATTATATAACTCCCAACTGAGCTTTTGCTCCAACGATAAGGCTTTCATTTTGAGTTTCTAAGGCAAATAAACCATACATCAAAGGAGAGGCCGCTGCTCTTTCTAAAGTCTGTTCATATAGTTTATTCCAAACTTTACCCCCTAGTTTTTCATACTCGATGATTAGAGTTTTGAGGCTTTCTTCTCCAAACAAAGTTACATGCCCAGCAAAATCAATCGCTGGGTCATCTATATGGGCTGTTGACCAATCAATAACGCCTGAAACAGCTCCATCCTTTGAAGCTAGTACATGCCCAGCATATAAATCGCCATGTATAAATTGGGTGAAATCTGCCCATAGAACATCATTATCCAACCATTTTCTGTAGCGGGTTTCCAATTGCTCACTTATACCAATTTCAGATTTTACTAACTGCAAATTGTTTGCTATTTCAGGTCTTAAATCTGAAGGTTTCATAATTTTCAAATCATTTTCCCGAACTTCTTTTTCAGGAATACTATGGATTTCAAATAAGGTTTTTGCCAAAGATGTTATGTATTTCGGGCTATCTTTGTCCATATTCCAAATTATTTCATAGGTTTCAGCATCCAAATTTAAAACAGGATTATCTTTAAGTATGGGATAAGCCACTAATTCTGTAGATGAAATTCTCCAATCAGGAACCTCTACAGAAAGATGTTTTTTTACCAATTCTAAAATGCGTTTTTCTTTCTTGATTTGTTCCCTCATGCCATCACGACGAGGAATACGCAGCAACCATTGTTGCCCCTTTGTATCAAGAGCAAAAACGACCTTAAAATCAATGCCCATTTCATTGAAATTCATTTTGTCCGTAAGCAACAAGCCGTGTGCTTCAGCAAGTGATTGAATATCTTGAATTGTCATTTTTAATTTCCTTTAAAGAGTTCAATAATTAATGTTCGGATTAGATTGGCTATCATTAACAATCTCTCTCAAAAGTCTTGATGATTTTGTGGTCTTTGATCTCGTAGATAATGTCAGCAATATTATCGACCAATTGCTTGTCATGAGATACGAAGATAATAGTTCCTGCATAGGACTTCATCATTGTTTCTAATGCGGCAATACTTTTTAGGTCAAGATAGTTTCCTGGTTCATCCATAAGCAAAATATTATATTTTCCTAAAAGCATTTTGGATAAAAGCAGTTTGATGATTTCACCTCCCGATAAGTCGGATAAGTTTTTTTGAATATCATTCGCTCCGATCCCCATTGAAGCCAATACTGCACGAATTTCCGCAACTGTGTACTCGCACTCTTCCTGCATAAAGGAGAGCACAGATTTATGCGTGTTAAATTTATATCCTGTTTGTGTAAAGTAGCCAATTTCAGCTTTTGGAGATATGGTTAATCCATCAGCACGTTCTGATATCATTTTTAACAAGGACGTTTTCCCTGTTCCATTCGATCCAGTTATAGCGACTTTAGCGCCAAGCGGTATTATAAAGTTAGCGTCATCAAAGATAGTACGGCTACCAAATTTTAAGCTCAGACCATCTGCCGTAATCGGGAACTTATTGTGCAGTTCTAGGGCTGAACTTTGACGAAAACGAATAGAACGCAAATGCTCTGGTGCTTGAATATCTTCTAATGCAGCCAAACGCTTTTCCATACTCTTAGCTGCCTGATACAGTTTTCTTTGCTTGGTGCCAGTCATTTTTGCATGCCCAAGTCGTCCAGCACTTTCGGTAGAGTTTTTGGATTTTTCTCCTTTTTTCTTATTGTCTAATCGATTAGCTTGCTGGCGTTTTTCTTGCACAGCAGATTCTAATCGCTCCCGTTCCTTCATCATCAGCTCATATTCTACGGCTTGGTGTTGTCGCTCTTCTTCTTTTTGACGCAAGTAATCCGAGTAACCACCCCAATATTCCGTAATTTTACCGTCTTTTAACTCCCATATCTTGTCTACAACCATATCAAGAAAATATCGGTCATGACTGATAACAAGTAATGCTCCATCAAATGCTTTAAGTTGACCAATAAGTAGATCTATTCCATTGAGATCAAGGTGGCTGGTTGGTTCATCCGCTAGAATGCCATGTACTTGTTGGGAAAATGCGGCAGCAATTTTTGCACGAGTTTCCTCTCCGCCACTCATTGTGTCGTTTTGTACATTGGAAACACCAAGGCGAGATAACATTGCCCGGTCTTCGACCGTTTCTATTTCGATTCCGCCCAGTTGGCTGATATGTGCAAAATCACCAAAACGCTGTAATGTCGCTTCGGCTAAAACAATTTCGCCATTAAGTACTTTGAGTAAACTACTCTTTCCTGCTCCGTTATCACCCACAAGACCAATACGGTCATAAGAGTGAATTTCCAATTCATCAATATCCAAAACATCACGCCCAGCATAATCCAAGCGTATGTTTCTCGCTTTAATAATTAAACTCATTTTTATTTACTCCTGTTTAGCTCTTGAAATTTTTTATGCAGCAAACAGGATTTAGGTGAAAACAAAAGCTAGCATCACAGTGTCCTCCCAAAAAAAAAGCTATTCATCCACAGGGTGGACAAATAGCTAGTCAATTAAGTTATAACTGGAAACTATGCACTAAAAGCATACTTATAAATTAAGCATACTTTTACTTTATATATCCGCATATATTCTTAAAGACACAACAAAAGCCCACCATTATAAAATAGTGTCACTATGCAAATAGTTGTGTCTTAACGAATGCGGATAGAATGCATAAACTTACCTAAAAAATAAAATTCAGTTTTATGATAACTTTACTGTTAAAAGAAGTCTAGACAACCTTGTTTTATGCTTGGATATAAGGCTTATTTTAAAATAATAGTAGTGAAGATTTTCTAAAATTAACATAATACACCTTATACGAAATAAAAATGGGAGCCTTAAGCTCCCATTTTTTAAGTAATTTTTTCAAATAAGGCTTGGGTGAGCATCTAAAATTCGAATCAATGTAGCTGCTGGTCCAGTTGGATAGCGTCGTCCCTGTTCCCAATTTTGCAGGGTACGGGGGCTAATATGTAGACGTGCAGCAAATTCATTTTGGCTCAAGCCAGTTTTTTCACGTACTTCTTTAATATCAGGCAATTCGAGTTCTGTAACTCGGCTTGCTTTAACTTCTTTACGTTTGATAGCTCCAGCTTCTTTGATTGAAGCAACCAAGTCATCAAATAAGTTGTTATCCATGAAATTGCTCCTTCACGAGTTGGTGCAGAATGGCGGTTTCCTTATCTGTTAAATTATCTTTTACTGATTTTGGATAAGCCACTAAGAAAAAGATCTGATCATCCTCGGTGACCCAATAATAAATCACCCGTATCCCACCACTTTTCCCTTTGTTACCTTGAGCACAACGTACTTTGCGAATACCACCGCCATTCTTGATTAGGTCACCTCTATCAGGCTGTACCAAAAGATCTTGCTGAAGTTGACGATATTCCTCATCAGATACAAGGTCTTTAATTTGCTTGGTAAAGATGCTGGTTTCAATAAATAACATGGACTCTTTATACGTCAATGGCGTATTTGAATTTTAGCAGTTTCCATAACAAAAAACGAGAGCTGGTAGATCTCGTTTCGCATAACAGCCATTATGTTAAATTGTAGTAAGAACTTTAATGCGATAGAGCAGAATGTATATGCAAAATAAGCTTGATAACATTATTCAAGAATTAAAAGAACTATCTGGGAATAGTCGTCTAAACATAGAACTACCTGATGATATTTTCATATCTGCTTATGAACGAAAAATAGGTTTTATTTTTCCAAAAGATTATAAAAAAGTTTTGAAAGAGATTAGCAATATCTTTTATGGAACAATTGAATTAGCGTCTCTTACAGATGAGAAAGAATGCTATCGAGGGCTATCTCAGATATTAAATGATGCTAGGGAGCAAGGTCTGCCAGAAGATTGGCTACCTATTTGTGAAGATAATGGTAGTTATTATTGCCTATCTCCTAATCATAAAATTAGATATTGGACAGCAGATGGATATAGCGATGAGCAGTGGGAAGATTTAGCAGATTGGATCAAGCAAGTTTGGATAGATGGAAATTAAGAATTTCTAAAATTAACATAATACACCTTATACGAAATTAAAATGTAAGCCCAAAGTAGAAATGTCCGGTTTCTCCAAAGTAAAAATGTCCGCTTTTAGAATATGCACTTTTGCAATTTTCTTAGCGGACGGTTTGATATGTTGGTGTCTATGTCGGATAAAGAAC
>NZ_VOXR01000081.1:0-4709 GCF_013420645.1 Acinetobacter sp. C15 | reverse complement strand
GCTTTTTTAGCGTTGGTGCAGTGTCTATAACTGTCTTTAAATCCATAAATAGGTGTCCACTTAAAATTTAGTGGACACTATCGCGGTATTAATGAGTTAGAAAAAGTGGGGCTCAGCGGACGCTTACGTTAAACACTGGAATTGGTGCAGAAGTACAACGACCACTAGCAACAGTTGTTATCGGCGGTATTGTATCTTCTACAATTTTAACTTTGTTTGTATTGCCTATTTTATATCAATGGGCGCATGGCTCTGAGAGTAGCAAACAGCAATCCGACGAAATTTAAAATCAAAAAAAGCAGCTTAATTACTAGGTTATGCCTAATTAAGCTGCTTTTAATATTGTATGCCCAACATTTTATTGATAAAGCTTACTGCGCTTCATCCCGACAATTTTCATTTAAAAACTCAAACTCTATCGTTGTATGCGATAAATGATAGGAAGATAATTTAGCTGCAACTTCTTGTTTAAGCCTAATTAATTCTTTAACGTCAAAGTTGTCACTCAGCTCAAGGTGCGCTGTTAAAACGTGACTTTCACCATCTAGTGACCAAAAGTGCATGTGGTGGATACCATTAACTTCAGGAAATTCCATTAGTGATAGTTTAATACGCTTTTGAGTCTCTTTATCGGGTGCAGCTTGAAGAAATAAAACGAGTGTTGATTTCAGGTTTTTGAAAACATTAAACAAGATGAACAGCGTGAACCCTATTGATAAAAGGGGATCTAATATCGGCAGTTCAGCGAACAACAGTACGATAGAGACTATAAGAACGGCAACCCATCCAAGTACATCTTCAAGAAGGTGCCATGTCAGTACTTTCTCATTTAATGTTTCACCCGCTTTTAATTTTAATACAGCATATCCGTTAACGGCAACGCCGAGTATCGCTAGCCCTAACATCCCCTCGACTACAGGCATTTCAGGATTGGACAGCTTTGGAATTGCTTCAAATAAAATCCAAATTGAGCCAATGATTAAAACAATACTGTTTATCAATGCGCCAAAGAGAGTAAGTCTACGATAACCATAACTAAACTTATCTGATGCTTCTTTATCTGAAAAACGACTTAAAATCCACGCAAAACCTATTGAAAGACTATCACCAAGATCGTGAACTGCATCTGCCATTATCGCCGTACTGTTAGTGAGCCAACCACCTATAAATTCGATAATAGTGAATGTCACATTAAGGAAAAATGCCCAACCAATACGGTCATCTTTACCATGTTGATGACTATGATTATGGTTGTGCATTTTGTACCTCTAGTACTTTTCTATTTCTTAGTTTTGATACATTCATATTAATCAAGTGACGTATCAAGCGTTGATATATCCAGCGTTTGAACCCCGACAAGTTAGTCCCTTTTTCGAGATAGAACTCATCAGGGGAATCATAAAGCCCAAAGTCATCATGAATACCTTCTTTTTGAATATAGGTATTTTCTCCACGCCAATCTGTATCTGGTGATGAAAAGCACTTTGTTGCAACACCATAACCACAAAAATCATCTTTTACTTGGTCAAATTTCTCCTGTAGAGAGCTTAAGTATTGCTCATCCAATATAAAGCCCTCTAAGTTTATCCAACGCCCTTCAAAGTAAACTTCTACCCAACTATGAATGATGTATTTAGGTGCTAACCAAAATACATAGCTTGGGATAGCACCTTTTTGTAGTTGCTGGTCTATGGTAAACCCATGAAATCGGCATTGAATGCCTAGTCCACGCAATAGTGCCATTAACAGATTACCCTTAGTATTACATTGTCCATAACCATCTGCTAGCACATCGCTTGCTGCAATATCATCGCTTTCATTATAACCAAAGAAAATCTCATCTTTTACAAACTGATAAGCGGCACCAATTTTGTTGAAGTTATCCAAGTTTTTCCACCTACGTTGATCGATCAAGGATTGGATATCTTTGTGTTCAAAATTAACGATATTCGTATTGTTTAAATATTTCTCAGTCATTTTTTATATATCCTTTTCGTTGCATACTTATACTATAGACTCTATAGTAACTATAGAGTCAAATGTCTGGGGGAAATTGATGAAAATAGGCGAATCGTCAAAAAAATCGGGCTGTTCAATACAAACGATTAGATATTATGAAAGAGAAGGATTACTGTTAAATCCAAATCGTTCAGAAGGTAATTTCAGGCTGTATGATAGCAAAGCACTTAAACAATTGGAATTCGTAAAGCATTGTCGCAGCCTAGATATATCACTCAATGATATTAAACGTCTTATCGAATTAAAAAATAAGCCAGAAGAAAGCTGCTCTAGCGTTAATGCATTAATTGATCAGCAACTTGCACTAGTGAATAAACGCATGAAAGAATTAAGGGCGCTTAAAGCTGAATTACAACAAATGGCTAGTGCTTGTGGTTCGAACAACCCAACATACTCATTATATTCTGCTGACCATGTAACACGGCAAGTATATTGTTTACTATCCATTTGAAACCCCATAATGTTTTAAGTCTATGTATAAAAGTACGATTTTCACTTAGCAGTACTTAAATAATCACCCCACCACTGCATCATTTCAGTCCGCTGGGCTAAATAGTCAGCGTGATTATAGCTGGCACGGGTACGGTTCTTATCAATATGTGAAAGTTGTGCCTCAATCCAGTTATCCTGGAACAAACCTGAGTCATTCAAAATGGTACTAAAAGTGGAACGTAGTCCATGAGAGGATAATTGATGTTTTCCATAGCCCATCTTACGTATAGCCATATTTAATGTATTAAAATGAATCGGTTGATTATGTTTCCGTGGGCTAGCAAAAATGTACTTTTCACCGTATGACCATTGCATGACGTCTTTTAAAATATCTAAAGCCTGATCTGAAAGTGGAACTAAGAAGTCGGGAATCTCATGGCCTAATATGACTTTTCGTCGAAACTGTTTAATATGCAAGGCAGGTATTTTCCAGACTTTTTCATTTAAATCAAAATGATGAGGCTCAGCCAATAACAATTCAGCCCCTCGCACGCCAGTATGTAATTTGAACAGCAGTGCTTTTTTAATAATCGGATGGGCATCCAATTTTTGTAATTTATACTTAAAATCAGATATATCCTCCGCTTTCAAATACGGATAATTTTTCTTGATTTTACTGTTAATGGCGATTTTATTTAAACCATGCGCGATGTTGAATTCACAATAACCCATCGCTACAGCGTAGTCATAAATTTGGTTCAAATAACTACAAGCTTTCTTGACAGGTTCTTTTACTTGGCGTCCCTCTATTTTTTTGATTACTGAAACCAGGTCATAACGCTTGATGTTTTGAAAAGGTAGATCCTGAAGGTCTGGATAAATATCTTGCTGTAAGCATCTTTCTGCTAACTGTAGTACACCACAGCGGGGTAGATCGTTGAAGGCATTTTTCAGTTTGAACTGTAACCACTCCTCCCCGACCTTACCAAAGGTGATGACATTAGAGGCAGTATCTTGTTCAAAACAGAAATCATTGTCTTTAAAGTCATCTCTGACTTGTCGTGCCTTTTTCAGCGATAAATCAGGATAACGACCTAACTGAATGCGTCGACGTTTTTTAGTTTGTGGATCTGTATAGCGATAGCACCAAGATTTTCTTCCACTCGGCTCAATCTTCAGGCTAAGCCCATCTTCATCGGATAAAAAACTGGTTTTTTCCTTACAATGAGCTTGGCGAACTTTAATTTCAGTAAGACTCATGGAATTTAAATGAAACCTAACAATGGGTTGATTGGATCAATTATATCAAAATAGAACGCTTTATGTATGATGCGTACACTACGCATCATATATATTTGTAATATATTGTTTTATATATTTAATATTTTAAGTATTTGTATTTTAGTAACCATTATAAGTACCACCTCTTCTTTAAGTTCCCAACAACTCACTTTTTCTGTCATCAATGTTAAATAAGTCTTGTGCTTTAAATTCTTAGATGACCTCCTCTACCCTTTATTATCATTTTTATAAAAGTAACTATATGTACTCATTAAAATTTGTAGAGCTCAAAAACAAAAAAGACCGCTATATAGCAGTCTTTTAACTTAATTAAATAATAATTAATTCATTTTCATCATAAGTGCATAAGCATCACGTTTGTTTTGACGCAATGATTCTATCTCGGACTTCGTCAGCTGTTTTACGAGAGTAATTAACTATAACTAAAAATATAGACAAATATTTGCATAAGTTCTCATTTTGTCTATGTCGATTCAGTAGTGGCAAGGTGGGTATTTATTAGAGATTTAAATGATTATCTTTTGTATTTTAGGTGAGTGTCTTGGTATATTAGCATCCATATCTATTGATTATCCAATCCCTTAACCTAGGCATGACTTTGTGAAATTAACACGCATCCACCATTGTAAAAACTTGAATGTGCAAAAGTACAAACAGCTTGAGAAACAAGCTGTTTTACTTGGTCGTATTCGTAGCGAGGTGTGGGCTAAATATGGTGCTATTTCAGGTTTGAATATCAGTGACAGAGCTATTCGTGATGCGTGGATGAAAGAAAGTCGTGACTTTGGTGTTTCTGCAAATGCGTGGAAAGAAACGCTACGTGATTGCATAGGTGATATTAAAGCCTATCGAGAAGCATCAAAAGACAAAGTAAAGCAGGCGATCCGAAAACGCACCTCCTGTAATAATGAACAAAAAAGACTATACACCTTGCTTAAAAAAGATGAATGGATGAC
>NZ_VOXR01000080.1:0-4928 GCF_013420645.1 Acinetobacter sp. C15 | reverse complement strand
TTAAGTTCTTTATCCGACATAGACACCAACATATCAAACCGTCCGCTAAGGAAATTGCAAAAGTGCATATTCTAAAAGCGGACATTTTTACTTTGGAGAAACCGGACATTTCTATTTTGGAGTTACAGCTATATTTCGTATAATGTATATTATGTTAAATAACATCTCTACGACAGCACCCTAATTTAGTTGCGTTAGGCTTTGTTGCACAAAGATTTGAAATGCAAAGCGCCCCTAATTGAGCCAAATTTAAGGCGTAACTTGGGTAAGTGGGCGACCTAATTCCGTAAATCTGTTAAGGACTGCTACACGTGCATGGATCTCATTCACTTGGCTATCAAAACTCCTTGCACTGAGTTTATCTCCTAATAATTTGATGCAATGCATCTTAGTTTCAACCAAACTTCGCCGATGATAGCCTGACCATTTTTTCCATAGTATCCTACCTAAACGTTTAATTGCTTGAAGTAATTCATTTCGCTCTAGCGAGCTACTCTTTGTATCTTTCCATGGTTTCGCATTTTTTCTAGGTGGAATCACCGCATGCGCTTGCCGATCTGCAATGACCTGACGGCATTGCTTGGTGTCATAAGCTCCATCGGTATAAACAGAGTTAATCTGCTCATCTTGTGGAATCTGATTAAGTAAATCACCAAGCACCTGTGAATCACTGACATTATTGGTTGTAAGCTGAACTGCTCGTATTTGTAGGGTTTTAGCATCTATACCAATATGAAGTTTACGCCATTGGCGACGATATTCAGGTCCATGTTTCTTGCGTTTCCATTCGCCCTCACCTAGAAACTTCATGCCTGTAGAGTCCATGAGTAGATGCAGCCCATCACTACTTTTTTGGTAGCTGATTACAATATCAATATGCTTTTGTCTTCTACAAAGCGTGGTGTAATCTGGAGCTATCCAATTTAATCCGCAAAGTTTAATCAGACTTTGCACAAAGCCAGTGACCATACGTAAAGACAGACGGAATAAGGATTTAATCATTAAGCAGCATTGGATGGCTGCGTCGGAGTAGGTTTGATTTCGCCCTTGTTTGCCTTTTGATGGCGCATACCATTGCGTAGCAGGATCAAACCAAATGGCAATATTTCCGCGACTCATGAGTGCTCGGTTATATGCGGGCCAATTGGTTGTGCGGTAGATTTTGTGTGTAGGCTTCTTCATTTGAAAATTATATCGCTGAAAAACCCTTTACAGATAGGTTTGTGCAACAAAGCCTGTTGCACTTGCCGCTTGAATCCGCCAATATTAATGGAATGACTTTAAATTCACTTTTATAACTAAGCAAATCCACAATTAATCAGAAATTATGATAAGATCAGCTTTCTTAAAAAATGTGTTTTTTATAAAGATGAATTGCTTAGGTAATTTTTACTGTCTTTAGCACATTTTATTATTTTTTCTTTTTTTTAATTCACATCCTATTTTGAACAGATTTTTAATCGCTCAATTTAGGATTGTATTTGCTTATCTTTATAATGCTTATATTTCAAATCCTAAATTGTGACACTCAAAATTGGAGAGGTAATTAAGAACTCAAAACTAATGGAGATAGCAATGGATCGAATTGCAATTATTGGTGCTGGCCCAAGTGGCATGGCCCAATTAAGAGCGTTTCAGTCAGCAAAGGCCAAAGGTCTACAAGTTCCTGAAATTGTATGTTTCGAAAAACAAAATGATTGGGGCGGGCTATGGAACTATACTTGGCGCACTGGTATAGATGAACATGGGGAACCTGTCCACGGCAGTATGTACCGCTATTTATGGTCAAATGGCCCCAAAGAAGCGCTAGAATTTGCCGATTATACTTTTGATGAACATTTCAAAAAACCAATCGCTTCATATCCGCCACGTGCAGTACTGTGGGATTACATCAAAGGCCGTGCAGAAAAAGCACAGGTCAAAGATTTAGTCCGTTTCAATAGTGCCGTTCAGCATATTGCCTATGATGAAACAACGCAAAAATTCACGGTAGATGTCGAAGATTATGCACAACAACAGCACTATTCAGAACAATTTGATTATGTTGTCGTTGCATCTGGACACTTCTCTACCCCACGTGTTCCTGTTTATGAAGGCTTTGATCAATTCCATGGTCGCATTTTGCACGCACACGACTTCCGTGATGCGCTGGAATTTAAAGGTAAGTCTGTGTTATTGGTTGGCAGCAGCTACTCTGCCGAAGACATTGGTTCACAATGTTATAAATACGGTGCTAAGCAAATTTACAGTTGCTATCGCAGTAAAGCCATGGGTTTTAAATGGCCTAAAAACTGGTCTGAAAAGCCACAATTACTGCGTGTAGATGAAAATACTGCTTATTTTGGTGATGGAACATCTGCCAAAATTGATGCCATTATTTTATGCACAGGCTATTTGCACCACTTCCCATTTATTGAAGATAACCTACGCCTCAGAACACATAACTGCCTTTATCCGCAGGGTTTATATCAGGGTGTGGTGTGGGAAAAGAATCCTCGCTTGTTCTACTTGGGCATGCAAGATCAATGGTACACCTTCAATATGTTCGATGCGCAAGCATGGTTTGTCCGTGATGTGATTTTGGGCAAAATTACTTTACCAAGCACGGCAGAAATGCAGAGCCATACGCAGACCTTACATGAAAAAGAGCAGCGCCTATTGAACGATGAACAATCTGCCCGCTTCCAAGGCGATTACATCAAACGCCTGATTGCGCAGACGGACTATCCATCATTCAATATTGATGCAGTGCATGATATTTTCATGCAATGGAAAAAGCATAAAAAAGAAAACATTATGGGCTTTAGAGATAAAGTCTATCGCTCAGTAATGACTGGAAAAATGGCTAAGCCACATCACACGCCATGGTTATATGCGCTAGATGATTCTTTAGAAAGCTATTTGGAAGATGAAGCGCAGCGTGAAGCGATGTAAGGCTTAATCACAAAAAGCCACACAATACGCAGCAAAATAGCCAACAAGCCCCATAAGTTATGGTCATGGGGTTTGTTGTTTGGACTGCCACCACTCTCCGAGATAAATAAGGCCGTACAGCCTTTACGACGTAACAACCCTGATGAACATGAACCTCTCGAAGCAAAGAAAGAAATCCTTTGCCTTAAAGCACCGAACGTTTCAATTGCTTCGGTCGCTTTGCAACATGGATTGAATACAAATCTTGTATCCAAATGGATTCGCTTAATTGATGGTAAGCCAGGGAATGATCGCTCACCACTACCGAATAAACCTGCATTTATTGCCTTATCTTGCTCTGCACCATTAGATCCTACTCCTACTGACATGTTAACGGTTCAAATTACTTTACCCCACTCAAAAGCAGAAATTGGCTTGAAATGGCAAGTATCAGAAATATCTGCTTTAGCAGAATTACTCAAGGCACTTGCAACATGATCCATATCGATGAAATCTGGCTCTCTACCCAGCCGATGGACATGCGTGCGGGTATGGATACTGCCATGGCTCAGGTGCTGAGAGCCTTTGGCTCGATCAAACCGCATTGCGCCTACCTGTTCTGTAATAAGCGTGGCTATCGCATGAAAGTGCTGGTGCATGATGGATTGGGCATCTGGCTGTGTGCCCGGCGGCTGGAACAGGGAAAATTCCACTGGGCTAAAGTTCACCAGGGTGAAAACGTAGCCCTCAGCCCAGAGTAGTTGCAGGCACTGATCCAGGGTTTACCCTGGCAGAGAATTGGACGACAGCAGGTGGTGACGATGCTCTAAACCAGGCTCGTACATTCTGCTATTCTCCAAACGTTCTATTTCATTCTCTTCATGACCTCAGGCATACTGCGGTCATGAAAACGCTGCCTGATTTAAACCAACTGACCCATGAGCAACTGCTGGAATTTACCCGGCAATTAGATGGCAAAGTTCAACATCTGGAAGCATGCAACCAACATCTCTCTATTCTCACTCAAAAATACGAGCATGAACTGGCGCTGTTTAAACAGCACAAATTCGGCAATAAAAATGAACATCTCACCGCAAAACAAATCCATCTCTGGGATGAGGCGGTTGAAGAAGATATCGCAGCGGTTGATCTGGAACTGGAACGGCTGAATGCAGATAAAACCGATGCAGCAACACAGAAAGCCACAGTCAACAAACCTAAACGTCGACTGCTGCCAGATCATCTACACACCATCCGTATTGAGCATGAACCTGCATCAACCCAATGCAGTTGTGGCTGCCAGTTACGTCGTATCGGCGAAGATATTAGTGAAAAACTGAATTTCAGACCGGCACAGTTCTATAAGGAACAGCATGTGCGTGGCAAATGGGTCTGTGATCAGTGCGACACCCTGACTCAGCAAGCGATGCCCGCCTATGTGATTGATAAAGGCATTGCTTCACCTGAACTGCTTAGCCATGTACTGGTTTCCAAATACGCTGATCATTTACCCCTGTACCGTCAGCGCCTGATCTATCAGCGGGCGGGTATTGATCTTTCCAGATCAACGTTATCTGACTGGATTGGCCGCTGCGGGGTGGAACTGGAACCTCTGGCCAATGCCACGACACAGTACAATCCAATTCAGGCGGTGATCTATGACTTTCAGGATAGTCGTTCAGGTCAACATGCTGAAGAGTTCCTGAAAGACTGGCAGGGTCATCTGGTCTGTGATGATTACAGTGGTTATAAAGCACGCTTTAAATCAGGCCGGGTCATTGAAGTGGGCTGCATTGCACATGCACGTCGTAAATTCCATGAGCTACATGTGACCGGGAAAAGTCAGATCGCTGAACAGGCTTTGTTCTTGATTCAGAAACTGTATGCTATAGAAGCAGAACTCAGGAAAAAGACCGATGGTACAGCAGAACAGCGCCGCGAATACCGACAACAGCATAGTCAACCGGTGATGCAACAACTGTATGAATGGCTCAACCAACATCAACTGACTGTGC
>NZ_VOXR01000079.1:0-3382 GCF_013420645.1 Acinetobacter sp. C15 | reverse complement strand
AAGAGGTTTCACTTCTGAGTTCGGGAAGGGATCAGGTGGTTCACTCTTGCTATTGTCGCCAGCACAACTGTTATGGACTTGTTCGGGTCTTAGTTACTTTGCTTAAGCTTGATGCTTTTGCATGTAATGCCTTACTTTGTTCCAAATGAGTTATTAACGGATTGGCTATTGGGTCTGAATTTTATTGTGTCGCATTAACTAAATCAAGGATTAGTTTAGAATTCAGCTTGATACAACAACTGTTTGGGTGTTGTATAGTCAAGCCTCACGAGCAATTAGTATTGGTCAGCTTCACATATCGCTATGCTTCCACACCCAACCTATCAACGTCCTAGTCTCGAACGGCTCTTTAGAGGAATAAATTCCTAGGGAAATCTTATCTTGAGGTAGGCTTCCCGCTTAGATGCTTTCAGCGGTTATCCCTTCCGAACATAGCTACCCGGCGATGCGACTGGCGTCACAACCGGTACACCAGAGGTTCGTCCACTCTGGTCCTCTCGTACTAGGAGCAGATCCTCTCAAATTTCCAGCGCCCACGGTAGATAGGGACCGAACTGTCTCACGACGTTCTAAACCCAGCTCGCGTACCTCTTTAAATGGCGAACAGCCATACCCTTGGGACCTGCTTCAGCCCCAGGATGAGATGAGCCGACATCGAGGTGCCAAACACCGCCGTCGATATGAACTCTTGGGCGGTATCAGCCTGTTATCCCCAGAGTACCTTTTATCCGTTGAGCGATGGCCCTTCCATACAGAACCACCGGATCACTAAGACCTACTTTCGTACCTGCTCGACTTGTGGGTCTCGCAGTTAAGCGCGCTTTTGCCTTTATACTCTACGCGTGATTTCCGACCACGCTGAGCGCACCTTCGTACTCCTCCGTTACTCTTTAGGAGGAGACCGCCCCAGTCAAACTACCCACCAGACATGGTCCTCGTCCCGGATCACGGGACAGAGTTAGAACCTCAACATTACCAGGGTGGTATTTCAAGGACGGCTCCATTGGAACTGGCGTTCCAACTTCAAAGCCTCCCACCTATCCTACACAAGTAAGGTCAAAGTTCAATGTCAAGCTGCAGTAAAGGTTCACGGGGTCTTTCCGTCTAGCCGCGGGTACACTGCATCTTCACAGCGATTTCGATTTCACTGAGCCTCTGCTGGAGACAGCGCCGCCATCATTATGCCATTCGTGCAGGTCGGAACTTACCCGACAAGGAATTTCGCTACCTTAGGACCGTTATAGTTACGGCCGCCGTTTACTGGGGCTTCGATCAAGAGCTTCGCTTACGCTAACCCCATCAATTAACCTTCCAGCACCGGGCAGGCATCACACCCTATACGTCCACTTTCGTGTTTGCAGAGTGCTATGTTTTTAATAAACAGTTGCAGCGGCCTGGTTTCTGCGGCTGTCAACCGCTCAGGGAGCAAGTCCCATCACCGTCAACAGCGTACCTTCTCCCGAAGTTACGGTACCATTTTGCCTAGTTCCTTCAGCAGAGTTCTCTCAAGCGCTTTGGTCTACTCGACCTGACCACCTGTGTCGGTTTCGGGTACGATTCCAGTGTAACTGAAGCTTAGAGACTTTTCCTGGAAGCATGGTATCAGCCACTTCGCTAGTAAACTAGCTTGCTATCAGCTCTCAGCATAGAGCACCCCGGATTTGCCTAAGATGCATGCCTACAGCCTTCCACCTGGACAACCAACGCCAGGCTGACTTAACCTTCTCCGTCCTCTCATCGCATTACACTGAAGTATTGGAATATTAACCAATTTCCCATCGACTACGCCTCTCGGCCTCGCCTTAGGGGTCGACTCACCCAGCCCCGATTAACGTTGGACTGGAACCCTTGGTCTTTCAGCGAACGGGTTTTTCACCCGTTTTGTCGTTACTCACGTCAGCATTCGCACTTCTGATACCTCCAGCAGACTTCTCAATCCACCTTCATCGGCTTACAGAACGCTCCCCTACCACGTATACAATGTATACATCCGCAGCTTCGGCACATAGTTTTAGCCCCGTTACATCTTCCGCGCAGGCCGACTCGACTAGTGAGCTATTACGCTTTCTTTAAAGGGTGGCTGCTTCTAAGCCAACCTCCTAGCTGTCTATGCCTTCCCACATCGTTTCCCACTTAACTATGATTTTGGGGCCTTAGCTGGCGGTCTGGATTGTTTTCCTCTTGACTACGGACGTTAGCACCCGCAGTCTGTCTCCCGGATAGTACTCATCGGTATTCGGAGTTTGCATCGGTTTGGTAAGTCGGGATGACCCCCTAGCCGAAACAGTGCTCTACCCCCAATGGTATTCGTCCGAGGCGCTACCTAAATAGCTTTCGGGGAGAACCAGCTATCACCAGGCTTGATTAGCCTTTCACCCCTATCCACAAGTCATCCCCTGGCTTTTCAACGACAGTGGGTTCGGTCCTCCAGTTAGTGTTACCCAACCTTCAACCTGCTCATGGATAGATCGCCTGGTTTCGGGTCTACACCCAGCAACTATACGCCCTATTAAGACTCGGTTTCCCTACGGCTCCCCTATGCGGTTAACCTTGCTACTGAATGTAAGTCGCTGACCCATTATACAAAAGGTACGCAGTCACCGAACAAGTCGGCTCCCACTGCTTGTATGCATGCGGTTTCAGGATCTATTTCACTCCCCTCACAGGGGTTCTTTTCGCCTTTCCCTCACGGTACTGGTTCACTATCGGTCAGTCAGGAGTATTTAGCCTTGGAGGATGGTCCCCCCATATTCAGACAAGGTTTCACGTGCCTCGCCCTACTCGTCATCATTATGTGTGCCCTTTCGTGTACAGGACTATCACCCACTATGGTTGCACTTCCCAGAGCATTCCACTAAAACACACATAACTTAATGGGCTGTTCCCCTTTCGCTCGCCGCTACTGAGGGAATCTCAATTGATTTCTTTTCCTAAGGGTACTGAGATGTTTCACTTCCCCTCGTTCGCCTCAATACACTATGTATTCATGTATTGATACCTACCTTATGGTAAGTGGGTTTCCCCATTCAGACATCTCCGGATCAAAGGATATTTGCCGCCTCCCCGGAGCTTTTCGCAGGCTATCACGTCTTTCTTCGCCTCTGACTGCCAAGGCATCCACCACATGCACTTAATTACTTGACTATACAACCCCAAACAGTCGTTAATCCCTACAAGTAGGATTAAGACAATTAAATAAATAATCAATTATCTATTTAATCTACAGTTCGAAGTCACGTGCACTTAAGCACCGTACAGCTTCAATCTAAATTCATATACCAAAACGCTTGATTCAGTTAATTTGCTAGTTCTCAATTCAATCTACGTTCATCAACCCGTCATAACAACGCGTTAACGTATATTGATTGAGTGAACAATTTAT